>NZ_WKCD01000002.1:0-109821 GCF_021606625.1 Pseudomonas sp. PA-4-8C | reverse complement strand
CTGTTTACGGCCAACAAGGCCCAGGCTATGGCCGGCGTGCCGGACTGGATGGTCACCGCCGAAGAAGCCGGCGCGCAGATCAAGCTGATTCCCCAGGAACAGATCTTCGAAAGCATGGCCCAGGCCATCCTCGCCTCGGATGACGCCATCAAAAACCACCCCCAGGTGGTGCGCGGTGTGGTGCAGGCCACGCTCAAAGGCATGCACGACATTATCCAGGACCCGCGTGCCGCCGCCGTCACCTTTGCCAAAGCGGTCCCGACCTACGCCGGCAAGGAAGACTCACTGGAGAAAATCTTCAAGCTCTATGTCGAGCACGTCTACGCCAACCAGCGCGTACTGGGGCACATCGACCCCGAGCGCCTGGACAAGGTCCGCCAGTTCTACGTGAGCGAAGGCATCGTGCCCCGGGAAACGCCGCTGGATGAGCTGTTCACCAACCAATTCGTCGACAGCCCGGTCGCCGCGCAATAACGCACCGGACAACAAGGTACGCATACGATGAAAAACTTGAACTCCTCCGTGCTCGGTAGCGTGGCGCTGCTGATCCTGTTCCTGGCGCTCTGGCAATGGGGCCCCGGGCTGCTCGGCATGCCCGAATTCGTCATGCCCAAACTCAGCCGCGTGGCCCAGGAAAGCCTGGTGATGTGGCACAGCGGCGGCCTGCTGGAACACACCCTGATCACCGCCATGGAGATCATCGTCGGCTTCGCCCTGGGCGCCTTGCTGGGCTTGATGATTGGTGTGTCCCTGGGCTTGTCGCCCGCGGCTGAAGCCATGCTGTCGCCCTACATCCTGGCGTTGCAGATTGCACCGAAAGTCGCCTTTGCGCCGCTGTTCGTGATGTGGCTGGGCTACACCATCTACCCGAAGATTCTGATCGCGATTCTGATCGTGTTTTTCCCGGTGATGATCAACGTGCTCTCGGCGATCCGCACGGTCGATCCGGACATGATCAACCTGGTGCGCACCATGAACGCCAGCCGCTGGCAGATCTTTTGCCTGGTGGAATTCCCCTCAGCCATGGCCGCGCTGTTTTCCGGCCTGCGCATCGCCTCCACCCTGGCCGTGATCGGCGTCACCGTCGGCGAGCTGGTCGGCGGTAACCAGGGCCTGGGCTTCCTGTTGGTGGACGCCGAGGGCCAAGGCAACACGGCCGGTGTATTCGTCGCCATCGTCATGCTCACCCTGATTGGGGTGGTCGCCTACGGCGCCGTGGTGTGGGCAGAAAAACGCGTCCTGCACTACATGCCCAAAGCCATGTTGAGCACGCAATGATGACCGACCGTAATCGTTTGCTCGAAGGTCGCCGCGTACTGGTGACCGGCGGCGCCCGTGGCCTGGGTTACGGGTTCGCCCAGGCCATCGGCCAGGCCGGTGCTCGCGTGGTGATTGCCGATGTGCTGCAAGACCGTGTGCAACAGGCGGCGTGTGAACTGCAAGCCCTGGGGCTGGACGTGCAGGCTGTCACTGTCGACCTGGCCCAGCCTGAGTCGATCCAGGCATGCATCAGCGCGACACTCGATTTGCTGGGCGGCCTCGATGGCCTGGTGAACAACGCCTCCATCACCAACTCCGGTGGCAAAGGCTGCGAAGACCTGAGCATCGACACCTGGGACCAGGTGATGCAGGTCAACGTGCGCGGCACCTGGCTGATGACTACCGCCTGCCTGCCGGCACTGCGTGCCAGTGGCCACGGCGCCATCGTCAACCTGGCCTCCGACACGCCCCTGTGGGGCGCGCCAAACCTGTTGGCCTACGTTGCCAGCAAGGGCGCAATCATCGCCATGACCCGCAGCCTGGCCCGCGAGCTGGGCGCCGACAACATCACGGTCAACGCCATCGCCCCTGGCCTGGTGCTGGTGGAAGCCACCGCCTACGTGCCCGAGGCTCGTCACCGTTTGTACAACGACCAGCGGGCCATCCAACGCCCGCAATTGCCCGAAGACGTCAGCGGCGCCGTGCTGTTCGCGCTGTCCGACCTTGCCCGCTTCATCACTGGACAAACCCTGCCGGTCAACGGCGGGTTCGTCATGCCTTGATCTGGAGACTGTCATGACTGATCTATCTGCCCAAAACGACACCCCGAAAAGCTGGGACCGCCCGGCCGGCGCCAGCCTGGAAAGCTGGATGAACACCCGTATCGCCCGTTACGAAACGCGCAAGTACGACTGGGATGCGCTGAAGTTCCAGGCCGACTACGACCCCAAGTTCCGCCGCGCACAAATGCGCTACATCGGCACCGGCGGCACCGGCATCAGCACCGACATGAACACCATCCCGTCGGAGCATTTCACCTTTTCCACCATGGTGATCCCGGCTGGCCACGAAGGCCCGCCGCACCTGCACATCGACGTCGAAGAAGTGTTCTTCGTGCTACGCGGCAAGCTCAAGGTGGTGCTGGAAAAAGACGGCGAGCGCTTCGAGACCATCCTCACTGACCGCGACGTGATTTCCGTGCCACCGGGCGTGTACCGCGAGGAGATCAACATCGGCGATGAAGACGCGTTGATGTGCGTGATGCTCGGCGCGAAAAAACCCATCACGCCGACCTACCCGCCAGAGCACCCTCTGGCTTCGATCAAGCGCGGATAAGCCCATGCTGCCAGGACTCTCTCAAGCCGCGCCGACGGCCGACCTGCAAGCCCAACTGGAGCGTGATTTCCCCCAACGCCTGGTGGCCTCGGCCGGTGGGCAGCAGGCATTGCGCGAATGTGGCGCGGGGCCGGTGGTGGTGTTGCTGCACGGTATCGGCTCCGGAGCGGCATCCTGGCTGCAAGTGGCGCGGCAACTGGCGCCCCAGGCCAGGGTCATCGCCTGGGACGCTCCCGGCTACGGCGATTCCAGCCCGCTGGAGTCGGATGCGCCCAAAGCCGAGCAATACGCAGCCCGTCTGGCGCAGATGATGGATGCACTGGGTGTGGAGGAATGTGTGCTGGTCGGCCATTCCCTCGGCGCCCTCACCGCCCTGGCATTCGCCCGTAGTTCACAGGCCCATCGCGTCAACCGGCTGGTGCTGATCAGCCCGGCGCGCGGCTATGGCGCACCAGCCCTTGGCCAACAGCGCCAGCAGGTGCGTCAGCAACGCCTGGACAACCTGCAACGCCTGGGCATCGCCGGCCTGGCTGAACAACGCAGCGCTCACATGCTGTCGCCCCGTGCCACGCCCCAGGCCCTGGCTTGGGTGCGCTGGAACATGGCGCGCCTGAACCCCGTTGGTTATCGCCAGGCCATTGAATTGCTGTGCGGCGATGACCTGCTGCGCCATGGCCAACCGGCCATGCCCTGCGAGGTTCATTGCGGTGAAGCCGACAGCATCACCCCCGCCGAGGCCTGCCTGAGCGTGGCCAAGGCGCTGGGCGCCAGCTTCAACCTGATTGCCGACGCCGGCCACGCCAGCCCCATCGAGCAACCCCAAGTGGTAGCCGGGCGCCTGGCCTGCGCCATTCATCAATCCCTGACAGGTAGAACCCTATGAACGATTCCGATCTGCTCAAAGACGCTCAGGACAAATACATCGTTCCAGGCCTGGAGCGCGGCCTGCTCCTGCTCTGTGAGTTCAGCCGACGCAACCGCACCCTGACCGCGCCGGAGCTGGCACGCCGGTTGGCACTGCCTCGCTCGACCATCTTCCGTCTGCTGACCACCCTGGAGACCATGGGCTTCGTCACCCGCAGCGGCAATGAATACCGCCTCGGCATGTCCGTGCTGCGCCTGGGCTTCGAGTACCTGGCGTCGCTGGAGCTGACCGAGCTTGGCCAACCGCTGCTGGCGCGCCTGTGCGACCGGGTCAATTACCCGAGCAACCTGGTGGTGCGTGATGGTCGCTCGATTGTCTACGTGGCCAAGGTTTCACCGCCGTCGGTGTTCTCCAACGCGGTCAACGTCGGCACTCGCCTGCCCGCCCACGCCACTGTGTTGGGGCGCATCCTGCTCGAAGACCTGTCGTTGGCCGAGTTGCGTGAGTTGTACCCCGAAGAGCACCTGGAACAACACTCGCCCTGCACACCAAAAACCGTGATGGCCTTGTTCGACCTGGTCCAGGCCGACCGCCAGCGCGGTTTTGTCAGCGGCGAAGGCTTTTTCGAGTCGGCGATTTCCACGGTGGCCGCGCCGGTGCGTGACCAGAGCGGCGGCATTGTCGCAGCCCTGGGCGTGACCATCCCTACCGCGCAGATCGGCCACGTCAACTTTGAAGAACTCTTGAATCAGGTCCGGCGCAGCGCCGACGAGCTGTCACGCCTGCTCAACTACAACGGCGGCGCCCATAACGGCCAGCCCCGCGTTACCGCCTTGATGAGAGACTGACATGAGCCTTTACCAATTGCAGGGCCGCGTCGCCATTGTCACCGGGGGTTCTTCGGGCATTGGCCTGGCCTGTGTCGAACTGCTGCTGGAAGCCGGTGCGGCAGTAGCCTTCTGCGGTCGTGATCAAGAGCGCCTGCGCCGTGCTGAAGCCGGTTTGCGCGAGCGCTTCCCAAAGGCCCGCCTGCTGGCCCAGGCCTGCGATGTGCTCGATGCCGAGTCGGTCAACGCGTTTGCCGCCGCCAGCCTGGCTGCGCTGGGAGCGGCCAATGTGCTGATCAACAACGCCGGGCAAGGCCGGGTCTCGACCTTTGCCGACACCACCGACAGCGCCTGGACCGAAGAGCTGAACCTGAAGTTTTTCTCGGTGATCAACCCGGTCCGCGCGTTTAAGCCTCAGCTGGAAAACCAGCCTGACGCCGCCATCGTCTGCGTCAATTCGCTGCTGGCCAGCCAGCCCGAACCGCACATGGTCGCCACCTCTGCCGCACGCGCCGGGCTCAAGAACCTGGTGCGCTCGATGGCCACTGAATTCGCCCCGCAGGGCATCCGCGTCAACGGCATCCTGATCGGCCTGGTGGAATCCGGGCAATGGCGCAGGCGTTTCGAAGCGCGCGAAGAACGCGACCTCGGCTGGGCGCAATGGACCGCACGGCTGGCACAACAAAAACACATTCCCTTGGGGCGCCTGGGCCTGCCGATTGAAGCGGCCCGCGCGATCCTGTTTCTGGCCTCGCCTCTGTCGGCTTACACCACAGGCAGCCATATCGATGTATCCGGAGGCCTGTCCCGCCATGCGTAATGAAAACAACACTGTCACCGTGGGCGCTGCCATCACCGCCTTTCTCGAGCAATGCGACGTCAAGGCTGTGTTCGGCGTGATCTCGATCCACAACATGCCGATTCTCGATGCCTTTGCAGTGCGCGGCAATATCCGCTTCGTCATGGCCCGGGGCGAAGCCGGCGCCGCCAACATGGCCGACGCCTATGCCCGCACCACCGGCGGCCTGGGTGTGTGCCTGACGTCCACCGGCACTGCCGCCGGCAATGCCGCAGGCGCGATGGTCGAAGCCCAAACTGCAGGCACCCCGCTGTTGCACATCACCGGCCAGATCGAAACGCCGTACCTGGACCAGGAGCTGGCCTACATCCACGAAGCCCGCGACCAGTTGAACATGCTCAAGGCCGTGTCCAAGGCCGCCTTTCGCGTACGCAGTGTCGAGACCGCCCTGAGCACCATGAAGCTCGCGGTGCAGACCGCCCTGACCGCGCCCACCGGGCCGGTCAGCGTCGAAATCCCCATCGACATCCAGTCCACCTTTATCCCGATGCCCACCGACCTGTCGCCCCTGCCGATCCCGGTGGCCGTGCCCGCGCCGGATGCCCTGGACCTGATGGCCGACCGCCTGGCCAGCGCCAAGCGACCGATGCTCTGGCTCGGCGGCGGCGCCCGCCATGCCGGCGTACAGGTCAAGCGCCTGCTGGCGATGGGCGTGGGCGTGATCACCTCCACGCAAGGTCGCGGCGTGGTCAATGAAGACGACGAGCGTTGCCTGGGGGCTTTTTCGCAGAACAAGCGGGTCGAACAGTTCCTGCAAACCTGCGATGCGCTGCTGATCGCCGGCTCGCGCCTGCGCAGTAACGAAACCTTCAAGTACGCACTGAAACTGCCTTCGAATCTCTTGCGCATCGACGCCAACCCGGCGATCGAAGGGCGCAGTTACGCCAGCGAACTGTTTGTCTGCGGCGATGCGGCGCTGGCGCTCGAGGGCCTGGCGGATCGCCTGGAAGGTCGCTTGCACACCGACCCGAGCTTTCTCACTGAACTCAAAGCCGTGCGCGAACAATCACGTAGCCAACTGATGGCCGACCTCGGGCCGTACTCGGCCATGGTCGAGCAATTGCAGGCCGTGACCGGGCGCAACTTCTCCTGGGTACGCGACGTGACCCTGTCCAACAGCATCTGGGGCAACCGCCTGCTGACCCTGTATCACCCACGCGCGGGTGTGCATGCCTTGGGCGGCGGGATTGGCCAGGGGTTGGCCATGGGCATCGGCGCAGCCGTCGCCGCAGCGGAAACGGCGCCGGAGCGCAAAGTGTTCGCAATCGCAGGTGACGGCGGTTTCATCCTCAACCTGGGTGAGCTGGCGACTCTGGTCCAGGAGCGCGCCAACCTGGTGATCCTGCTGATGAACGACCAGCGTTACGGGGTGATCCGCAATATCCAGGACGCGGTCTACGGCAGCCGCCATTGCTACGTCGACCTGCACACCCCGGACTACACCAAGCTCGCCGAGTCCCTGGGACTGCGCCATGGCCTGGTCACCGACCTCAAGGACTTCGGCACGGTGGTGGACAGCGCCCTGAGCCAGCCAGGCCCGTTCCTGCTGGAAGTGGACATGCTCAGCGTCGGCAACTTCGCCACCCAGTTTGCCGGCCCGCCCAACAGCGAAACCAAAGCCCAGAAGGCCACCGCCTGAGGATCGCACCATGTTGCATATCACCATGATCGGCTGCGGTGCCATTGGCGTCGGTGTGCTGGAGCTGCTGGAGAACGACCCACAGCTGTGCGTGGATTACGTCATCGCGTCCGAGGGCTCAGAAGCCTTGGTGCGCCAGCGCCTGGCCAGTTTCAAACAGCCGCCGCAGGTGCTGACCGCCTTGCCCGCCGATGCCCGCCCGGATTTGCTGGTGGAGTGCGCCGGACATCGCGCCATTGAAGAACATGTGTTGCCGGCGCTGGAGCGTGGGATTGCCTGCCTGATTGTGTCGGTGGGCGCGCTGTCCGAAGTCGGCCTGGTGGAACGCCTGGAGGCGGCGGCGGAACGCGGCAAGACCCGCATCGAATTGCTGCCTGGCGCCATCGGCGGCATCGATGCGCTGTCGGCGGCCAAGGTCGGCGGGCTGGACGCGGTCAACTACACCGGCCGCAAGCCGGCCCGCGCCTGGAAGAACACCCCCGGCGAGCAGGCCTGTGACCTGGACACCATCGAGCAAGCCACGGTGATCTTCCAGGGCAGCGCCCGCGAAGCGGCGCGGCTGTACCCCAAGAACGCCAACGTCGCGGCCACCCTGTCGCTGGCCGGCCTGGGCCTGGACCGCACCCATGTCACGTTGATCGCCGACCCCCACAGCGATGAAAACGTCCACCACTTCGAAGCCCGGGGCGCCTTTGGCCGTTTCGAGTTGAGCCTGCGCGGCAAGCCCTTGCTGGCCAACCCGAAGACCTCGGCGCTGACCGTGTACAGCGTGGTCCGTGCCTTGGGCAACCATGCCCACGCGATTTCCATTTAGGAGCCGTCGATGAACACCGAACAGACATTACCCATCTGCATCGCCGGCCAGTGGCGCCCAGGCCGTGGCGAGCGTTATGCCAGCCGCTACCCGGCCACCGGCGAAGCCGTGGCCTGGCTCAATGCCGCCGACCTGCAGGATGTGGAAGAAGCCATTCAGGGCGCGCACCAGGCGTTTTTGCACAGCGGCTGGGCCCAGCGCAAACCCCACGAGCGGGCCGGCGTGTTGTATCGCATCGCCGAGTTGATCCGCCTGCACAGCGAAGAGCTAGCGCAACTGCAGCGCCAGGACAACGGTAAACCGATCAATGAAACCCGCGCCCTGGTAGCCAGTGCGGCCGGCACCTTTCAGTTCTTCGCCGCGGCCTGCGAAACCCTGGAAGAAACCATCACCCCGTCACGCGGTAATTTCATCAGCATGAGCGTGTATGAACCGATGGGCGTGGTCGCCGCGATCACTCCGTGGAACTCGCCGATTGCCAGCGAGGCGCAGAAGGTCGCTCCGGCATTGGCGGCGGGCAATGCGGTGGTGATCAAACCGGCGGAAATCACCCCGCTGCTGGCCCTGCGCCTGGCGCGTCTGTGTGAAGAGGCCGGCTTGCCCAAGGGATTGATCAGCGTGCTGCCGGGCAAGGGTTCGTTGCTGGGGGATGCGCTCACCCGCCACCCGCTGATCAAGCGCGTGTCGTTTACCGGTGGCACGCGCACGGGCAAGCACATCGCCCATATTGCCGCCGACAAGATGATGCCGGTGTCCCTGGAGCTGGGCGGCAAGTCACCGACCATCGTCCTCGAGGACGCCGACCTTGAGCATGCGGTGGCCGGGGTGCTGTACGGCATCTTCAGTTCGTCGGGCGAAGCCTGCATCGCCGGCTCCCGGTTGTTCATCGCCCGCGCCTTGTACGAGCCGTTCATGCAGCGCCTGGTCGCTGCCGCCGCGAACCTGCGGGTGGGCGACCCGGCCGACGAGCATACACAGATGGGCCCGTTGATCAGCGCCAGCCACCGCGAATCGGTGGAGCGTTACGTCGCCCTCGGCCTGGCCGAAGGTGGGCGCCTGCGCCTGGGTGGGCAGCGCCCCAGCGGTAATGTGTATGACCAGGGTTACTTCTATCCGCCGACCATCCTGGAGGGCCTGAGCAACCACCAGCAAGTGTGCCAGGAGGAAATCTTCGGGCCGGTATTGGTCGCCATGCCGTTCGACGACGAAGCACAACTGCTGGAGCAGGCCAACGACAGCGTCTACGCCCTCGCCGCCGGCATCTGGACCCGTGACTACAAGCGCGCCTGGGCCCTGGGCCGGCGTTTGCAGGCCGGTACGGTATGGATCAACACCTACAAGCAGTTCTCGATCTCCACGCCTTTCGGCGGCTGGCGCGACAGCGGCCTGGGCCGCGAAAAAGGTCGCCTGGGCATCCTGCAGTACATGGAACAGAAGAGCCTCTACTGGGGCATGAACGAACAGCCACTGGCCTGGGCCGGTGTGCCACGAGAGGTAGCGCAATGAGCGTTTTAGGTATTGATGAAGTCACTTACGGCGTCGAGGACCTGGACACCTGCGTACGTTTTTTCAGCGACTGGGGCCTGACCCAAGTCAGCGCGCAATCGGACGAGGTGGTGTTCGAGACCCTCAACGGCTGTCGCGTAGTGCTTGCGGACCTGAACAAGCCGGGCCTGCCGCCGGCCATCGAAGCCGGCTCCACGGTGCGCGAAGTGGTATGGGGCGTAGCCAGCACCGCCGACCTGGCGCTGTACAGCCAACGCATCGCCAATGACCCGGGGTTTGTCGAATGTGACGGGCGCATCGGCTGCACCGACCCCAACGGTCTGGCGATCCGCCTGCAAGTCACGCGCAAGCGTGAACTGGAGATTGAATGCAGCGGCCACAACACCTGGCAGACCAAGGGCCGGATCAACAAGGCGGCGCCAATCTATGAACGCGCGACACCGATTGAAGTCGGCCACGTGGTGTTTTTCGTCAAGGACGTGAACGCCTGCGAAGCCTTCTACCACGAGCGTTTCGGCTTCCAGGCCTCGGACCGTTACCCGGACCGCGGCGCCTTCCTGCGCACCGCCGAAGAAGGCGGCCACCACGACCTGTTCATGTTGCAACTGCCGGCACCACGGGCGGGGCTGAACCACGTGGCCTTTACCGTGCGCGACGTTCATGAGGTGTTTGGCGGCGGCATGCATGTGTCCCGCAGCGGCTGGCCGACCGAAATCGGGCCGGGCCGCCACCCGGTGTCTTCGGCGTTTTTCTGGTACTTCAAGAACCCGGCCGGCGCGCTGGTGGAGTACTACGCCGATGAAGACCAACTGACCGGCGAATGGCAGCCACGCACCTTTGAGCCCGGCCCTACGGTATTCGCTGAATGGGCCATTGCTGGCGGTATCGACGGCAACACCCGGCGCCAGCAACACGTCGAAGCGCCGCAAGGCAAGTTCCTCACCGACAAACCCAAACCTTGAGCAGGAGTCGCCCATGCCTTCCCTGAATATTGCTATCGCCGGTGCCGGTATCGGCGGCCTGACCGCCGCCATCGCCCTGCATCGCGCCGGTCACCAGGTCACCGTGTTCGAACAGTCCAAGGCCTTTTTGCGCGTCGGTGCCGATATCAACCTCACCCCCAACGCGGTCCGTGCGCTGGATGGCCTGGGCATTGGCCCCGCCGTACGCATCCCGGCCGCTCGCCCCACGCACCGCATCAGCCGCATGTGGGACACCGGCGAGGAAACCTCGCGCCTGGAAATGTCCGATGCTGCCGAACAAAAATACGGCGCGCCGCAACTGACCATCCACCGCGCCGACCTGCTCGCGGCCCTGGCCGAAGTGTTCCCGCTGAACAACGTGCAGTTCGCCAAGCGTGCCGAACGGATAGAACAGGCTGACGACGGCATTACCTTGCACTTCAAGGATGGCAGCCAGCACCGCTGTGACGTGCTGATTGGCGCAGACGGTATCCACTCAGTGGTGCGCAGCGCGCTGTTTGGCGAAGAGCATCCGCGCTTTACCGGCGTGGTGGCCTATCGCGCGGTGGTACCGGCCGAACAGGTGGCGCATGTGCCGAACATCCAGGCGTTCACCAAATGGTGGGGGCCGAACCCGCAAAGCCAGATCGTCACCTTCCCGCTGAACCAGGGCAAAGACATCTTCATCTTCGCCACCACCGCCCAGGACAGCTGGCACGAAGAGTCGTGGACCAGCGCCGGCGATGCCGATGAGCTGCGCAGCCACTACCAGGCGTTCCATCCGGACGCCCGCGCCCTGCTTGATGCCTGCACCGATGTGCTCAAGACCGCGTTGTATGAGCGTGACCCGCTGCCGTTCTGGTCCAAGGGCGCAATCACCCTGCTGGGCGATGCCTGCCACCCGATGATGCCGTTCATGGCCCAGGGCGCCGGCCAGGCCATCGAAGATGCGGTGGTGCTCGCCCGCTACCTGCAAGACCTCGACAGCCAGGCCTCGGTGGCCGGCGCGTTGCAGGCTTACCAGCAAGCGCGCCTGGAACGCACCAGCCAGATCCAGATCGGCTCGCGGGGCAACCAGTGGCTCAAGGACGGCGGTAATGCCGATTGGGTCTACGGCTACGACGCCTGGGGCGTCCCAACAACTCACGCAGCCTGAACACACCTGTACGGAGGTCAACACCATGAGTACTCACGAACCCTACCTGCAACCCCATCAGGCACGTAAACGACCCAACACCCAGTTCGAAGAGTTGCTGGGCGACTCCATCGAGCGCGCGTTTGGCAGTGGCGTGACCGAACTGCCGGCCCTGCTCGCGCATTTGAACCTGGCCGGCCCGCCGTGCCCGCTGACCAGCGGCGAGTGGACCGAAGATGCCTACAAAACCCTGATGGCCCGGCTGGGCGAATGACCCGGCAGAAGGAATAAAAATGAACATGCAATTGACCGTCGACCCTGTTGAACAGCACCTGGCCAATGGCCTCAAAGACCTCTGGTTCCCGGTATTGCCGTCGGACCTTTTGGGTGAGAAGCCGCTGTCGATACGGCGCCTGGGCTACAAGATCGCCCTGTGGCGCGACAACGATGGCAGCGTTCACGCGCTCGAAGACCATTGCCCCCATCGCGGCGCCCCGCTGTCCCAAGGGCCGGTGTTGGGCGATCGCCTGCAGTGCCCGTATCACGGCGTTGAAGTGCGCTGCGACGGCACCGTCACCAAAGTACCCGGCAGCCCCGGCTGCAAACTGGAAGGCAGCCGGCCCACGCGTATGTTCCACACCCGCGAAGCCGCAGGCGCGATCTTCTTGTTCAACGCCACCGACCCGCACCTGGACGTTGCGCCGGAGCTGGTGCTGCCCGAACAATTGACCTCGCCCGAGTGGAGCAGCTTCGTCTGCTACACCGAGTGGAAAGGCGACTATCGCTACGTGATCGACAACGTCATGGACCCGATGCACGGCACCTACCTGCACAAGATGTCGCACTCGATGAGCGAAGGCGAAGCCACCGCCAAATTCGTCACCCGCGACACCGACACCGGTTTTTTCTTCGAGAAGGAAGGCCAGCGCGGCGTGAACTTCGACTGGACCGAGTTCGTGGACAACGGCTGCCATTGGCTGCGCCTGGAAATCCCCTACCCGAAAACCGGCGGCCCCGGCGGCAACTTCACCATCATCGGCAGCTACACCCCCAGCAGCCGCTCGCTGGCCGCCGCGTTCCACTGGCGCTGCCGCCCGCTGACCGGCTGGCAGCGCGACACCTGGCGGTTTCTGTACAAGAACCGCCTGGAAGCTCGGCATTGGGCGGTACTGGAACAAGACCGAGTGCTGCTGGAGTTCATGGAGCCGGATGCCAATCAGCGTGAAAACCTCTACCAGCACGACCTGGGCGTAGTGCGGCTGCGGCGGTACCTGAAGAACGCCGCCAAAGCCCAGCTCGAGTTGATCGACGCGAAGCAATTGCCATGAACAAAGCCGCGCTCCTCAACGCCCGCGTCCACACCCTGCGCTATGAGGCCGAAGGCATCATCAGCGTCGAACTGCGGCCTTTGGGCGATACCGTGTTCCCACCGTTCGACGCCGGCTCGCACATCGACCTGCACCTGGCCAACGGCCTGGTGCGCAGTTATTCGCTGCTCAATTCGCCCAGCGACCGTGGGCGTTATGTGGTCGGTATCCTGCGTGACCGCAACAGCCGTGGCGGTTCGGAGTATGTGCACAGCCAATTGCGGGTCGGCATGCCGTTGTCGATCTCGCCGCCTCGCAACAACTTCGAACTGGACCTGAGCGCCAGCCACAGTGTGCTGGTGGCCGGAGGCATCGGGATCACGCCGATCTACTGCATGTTCCGCCAATTGCTGGCGCTGGGAAAATCCGCCGAGCTGATCTACTGCGCCCGCTCACGCCAGGAAGCTGCATTGGTAGAAGAATTGGGCGGACTCGGTGCGCGGGTGATTTACCACTTCAATGACGAAAAAGGCGTGCCGCCCGATCTGGCCGCCTACCTCGCCGGCCAACCTGCGGATACCCATCTGTACTGCTGCGGCCCGACGCCGATGCTCGACGCTTTCGAAAGTACCTGTGAGCGCCTGGGTTATCCCCATGCTCACATCGAACGCTTTGCCGCCGCCGAACTGCCGCCCAGCGAAGACGCCCAGAGCAGTTATAGCGTTGAACTGAAAAGGTCCGGCAAAACCCTGGCGGTGGAAACTGGCTTGAGTTTGCTGGATGTGCTGCTGGAGGCGGGTTGCGACATTGATCACAGCTGCCGCGAAGGCGTGTGTGGCTCCTGCGAGACGCGGGTAGTGGAAGGCGAAATCGACCACCGCGATGGGGTGCTGACCAAGGCCGAGCGGGCTGCGAACAAGTCGATGATGGTGTGCGTTTCAGGCTGCAAGAGCCAACGCTTGGTGCTAGACCTCTAACCCCCCTTGTAGGAGCGAGCTTGCTCGCGAAGAACGTCCAGGCACCGCGTTACTCCAAGGTGCTCGCAGTATCGTTAACGTTTTTCGCGAGCAAGCTCGCTCCTACAGGATCACCCGCAAAGTGCCCGTTTCATTGGCAGCGTGCAATAAATACGCACCTATCACGGGCAACTTTGTTACCACACTTACAGGTTGTTTCATGGGTTATACAAACCGCTTTGTTTCCCATATAAACAACTGTTTTTGATGATGTTTTTATAAAGCATTAACTAACAAGCCGCCTGGCACACTTCCTGCTCTACTCCTGTGCATTCACTGATTAAACGGCGTTTCGCCGATAAAACAATAAGAACCAACACTTAAACCCGGTAAGACCCGCTCCCTCCTTAGTTGCCTTTAAAGGCAAGCGGACGAGTGTTGCCGATCACCCGGTAGAGAGGTCTCTATGAAGCGCGTCTTGTGTGCAGGATTGATGTTTGCCAGTTTCAGCAGTTTCGCCGCAGAACCCATTCCTTCCGAGCCGGTACGGGTCAACGCCGCCAACAAACCTTTCCCGCATATTTCCTGGCGCAGCGATAGCGGCGACAGCAGCCTGGACATCGGCGGGGCGTTGCGTACCAACTATCGCGACGAGCATTGGGACACCACCGAAAACAACGGCAGGTTTCTGTTCGACACGTTCCGTCTGGATGTGCAGGCCACCTACAAGAGCCTCTACAGCGATATCGGCTACTGGTTCCAGGATGACGGCAAGCGTTCCATTGACCGCGGGTTCGTGGGCTATCGGCTCAATCCCAACTCCAACCTGCAACTGGGGGCGCCGTTCAAACCCTTCGGTCTGGAGCCTTATCCGCAATTTGGCTGGAGCTACCACCTGCCGTTTTTCATGGGCTACGCGGTGAGTGCCGGCACCGGCCTCAAATACAGCTACAAGGATCAGGATTGGGACGTGCAACTCGGCTACTTCCCGCGCATGCTGCCCAGCGATTTGCGTTACTCGCCGGAAGTGGGGCGTTACGCCGACTTGAATGACAACGCGATTGCCTTCACCCAGTCGCGCCAGGACAACGAGAAGCGCAACCAATTCAACGCCCGCGTGGCGCGCACCTTCAACAACGATGGCTGGAAGACCGAAGTCGGTGCCTCACTCGCCACCGCCCAACTGTACAACGCAACCACCAAAGACAATGGCGACTACTGGGCCGCCGGCGTGCACGCCATCATCAGCAAGGGCCTGTGGACCGTCACCACCCAAGCCATCCGCTACGAATACGACCCCGAAAACCCGGCCGGGGTGAGCAACGACTCAGTGCTGATGGGCGGCAATGGCCTGACGCCTGCGTACCTGATCGCCTCCAAGGCCAGCCTGGCTTCGCTCAACGTCGGCTACGACATCCACACGCCCCGGCTGGGGCAACTGAAGAAGATCAAGCTGTACAGCGATTACAGCCGGATGATGAAAGACAAAAGCGCCTGGGACGACTCGCAGATGTTCACCGTGGGCGCGCAGTTCCTGGCGATGCCGGTGATGGCCTGGGTCGATCTCACGTGGGCGCGTAACGCCAATCCCTATGGTGGTGCGGAGAATGGCAGCGGCTTTACCAGCACCAATTCGGTGGGCAGCAACGACTGGTATTACCGCACCAACGTCAACATTGGTTACTACTTCTGACATCACCCCCCCTGTGGGAGCGGGCTTGCTCGCGAAGGCGCCATATCAGCCACTGCATACGTTGACTGACCCACCGCATTCGCGAGCAAGCCCGCTCCCACAAGGGGGGTGTGCGCTGGCAGTTGGCTTTTTGCTGATATCCGGCCTCGGGTGAGGCTCGTTTGGGTTACCTGAACTTTTCCAGAATGTATGCAGCCGCCAACCAAATCAGAGCCGCCACATAGATAACGCCTCCTATGCCTGTCCTCATTGCTTTACCTCTTATCCATGGTTTGATGGGGCTGCGGCGCCCGATGCCGTGCACCGGGCGCGTATTACTTACTGCGCAGGTGGAGTGCCTGGCTGCATCGCCAGCAGCAGGTCATCGATGATGGCTTTGCCCATTTCGCCCAGGTAATGCGAGGCGAATGCGAACTTCTCGGCCCTTGGGTCCATGGCGGCTTCAAGGGAGAGCATTTTGGCGTAGTAGAGCACGTGGGAGGCGTGTTCGAGGGCTTCCACAAGCGGAACCCCGGCGTTGACGCGGAACAGTTTCAGGTGGCTTTTGTTTTCTCCGCAGTCTGCGAAGGTGGCGGCGCCGATGGTTTCGGCTGATAGAGCATTTGGCATAGCAGAGTCCTTTTGCGTGAACAAAAAGAGCTGCCACTAACGTTTCCAGGCGAAGGGTGGCAGCTGTACGCGGGCTGGAAACCGAGGCAAAAGGAACCCGGCAGACCCGAAGGTCTCCCACGCACAGCCGCCATAAAGCACAAACGGCAGGCATAAAAAAAGCGCCTGCTGATTGTTTGACGACGCTGTAGCGTCCTTAAGCATCGGGTTTCCAGGCCCGGTCGCTGATGAGCAGCGACGCCGCAGAGATTAACGCTATGCACGTGCCCTCGCAACCGGTGGCAAATGGCTGTTGTGGTGAGATATTAATCGTCTACAGCGCGCCTTTTCCGATTGACCGTTCCTCGGCCAATTACGCTCCTTGCAGACGGCTGGCGCGCACCTAGGTATAGTGCCGCCCCTCTTCGCGTCTGCGGCTTTCGGTAACGAGGCCCGGGTACACCGCGAAAGCGCATGAATAACAACACCCGCAAAAGGATGGGGATCGAGCGTCGTGCACTGCCTGGTGCCGAGCGATGCGTCGGACCGTCCTGCGTTTGCCATCAGAAAAATCAGCGAGGAACACTCCATGCTCGAAGTCATCAACGACTTCCTCTCAGGGAAAGTACTGATCGTGCTCATAGTCGGGCTCGGCGGTTATTTCACGATCCGCTCGCGTTTCGTGCAATTGCGTCACTTTTTCCACATGTTCTCGGTGTTTAAAGACAGCCTCAAGAGCAGCGCCGGCCAACTCAGCTCGTTCCAGGCGCTGATGCTCAGCCTGGCCGGCCGCGTGGGTGCCGGTAACATCGCCGGTGTCGGCATTGCCGTGACGTTGGGTGGCCCGGGTGCCGTGTTCTGGATGTGGGTTACCGCGCTGGTGGGCATGTCTTCGAGCTTTATCGAGTGCTCCCTCGGCCAGTTGTACAAGCGCACCGACGCTGAAGGCACCTACCGTGGCGGCCCGGCCTATTACATCCAGCACGGCCTGCACAAGCGCTGGCTGGGTATGGTCATGGCGTTCCTGCTGCTGGTGACCTTCGGCTTTGCCTTCAACGGCCTGCAAGCCCACGCTGTAACGCACTCGCTGAACAACGCCTTCGGCCTCGACACCACCTACACCGGCCTTGCGCTGGCGGTGTTGCTGGGCCTGGTGTTCATCGGCGGGATCAAGCGTATCGCCTCGATTGCCGACCTGCTGGTGCCGGTCAAGACCCTGGTCTACATCGCCGTGACCCTGTACGTGATCGTGCTGCAATTCGACCATGTACCGGCCATGCTCGCGACCATCGTCAAGAGCGCGTTCGGCCTCGACCAAGCCTTCGGTGGCCTGGTGGGCAGTGCGATCATCATGGGTGTGAAGCGCGGCGTGTTCGCCAACGAAGCAGGCTTGGGCAGTGCGCCTAACGTGGCGGCAGTGGCGTCGGTAGAACACCCGATCGCCCAAGGCGTGGTGCAGGCGTTCAGCGTGTTCCTCGACACCTTCGTGATCTGCACCTGTACTGCGTTGCTGATTTTGCTGTCCGGTTTCTACACCCCAGGCTTTGAAGGTGACGGCATTGCCCTGACCCAGAACTCCCTGGCGGCGGTAGTGGGTGACTGGGGCCGCATGTTCATCTCGGTGGCCCTGGCGTTGTTCGTGTTCACGTCGATCATGTACAACTACTACTTGGGCGAGAGCAACCTGCGCTTCCTGGTCGGTAACAACCGCAAGGTGCTGATGGGTTATCGCGCTCTGGTGCTGGTGCTGATTTTCTGGGGTTCCATCGAAAACCTGAGCACGGTGTTCGCCTTCGCCGACATCACCATGACCATGCTCGCGTTCGTCAACCTGTTCGCCCTGGCGTTCCTGTTCAAGATTGCCATGCGCATCCTCAATGACTACGACAACCAGCGCGCGGCGGGCATCAAGACTCCGGTGTTCGATTCCAGCCAGTTCCCCGACCTGGACCTGGACCGCAAGGCATGGCCGGCCAACCCGGTGAAAACCGAAACGGCCCCGGCAGCGGAACTGAGCGCTCAAGCGCAACGTTAATCGCAGCTAGATGACACGCCGCCCGGCCTTGGGCATGCTCTGGGCCCGGCGGCGTTTTTCGTTCAGGAGATTTTCGATGCAATCAGCTAATAACGTGATGGTGCTCTATACCGGCGGCACCATTGGCATGCAGGCCAGCGCCAACGGCCTGGCGCCCGCGTCTGGTTTTGAAGTGCGCATGCGTGAACAGTTTGCCGGCGCAGACCTGCCCGCGTGGCGCTTCCAGGAAATGTCGCCACTGATCGACAGCGCCAACATGAACCCTGCCTACTGGCAACGCCTGCGCAGCGCCGTGGTCGAGGCGGTAGATGCCGGCTGCGACGCCGTGCTGATCCTGCACGGCACCGACACCCTGGCCTACAGCGCGGCGGCCATGAGCTTCCAACTGCTGGGCCTGCCGGCGCCGGTGGTGTTCACCGGTTCGATGCTGCCAGCGGGTGTACCGGATAGCGATGCCTGGGAGAACGTCAGCGGTGCGTTGACGGCCTTGGGCGAAGGCCTGAAGCCGGGTGTGCACCTGTACTTCCACGGAGCGCTGATGGCGCCGACTCGCTGCGCGAAGATTCGCAGTTTTGGGCGCAACCCGTTTGCCGCACTGCAACGCAATGGCGGTGTTGCGCTGGCAGACAAGCTTCCCGCCGCGCTGGCCTACCGCAACGACAAGGCCCCGGCCAACGTTGGTGTCCTGCCGCTGGTTCCTGGCATTGCTGCCGCGCAACTGGATGCATTGATCGACAGCGGCATCCAGGCATTGGTACTCGAATGCTTCGGCAGCGGCACCGGGCCAAGTGACAATCCGGCCTTCCTCGCCAGCCTGAAACGTGCGCAGGATCAAGAGGTGGTAGTGGTTGCAATCACCCAATGCCATGAAGGCGGCGTGGAACTGGATGTCTACGAAGCCGGCAGCCGCCTGCGCAGCGTGGGTGTACTGTCCGGCGGCGGCATGACCCGAGAAGCGGCCTTCGGCAAGCTCAACGCCTTGATCGGCGCGGGGCTGGACAGCGCAGAAATCCGCCGCCTGGTGGAATTGGACCTGTGCGGCGAGCTGAGCTGACCGGCATGTAACTTGCTCCACTTCCAGCTATCCCCTGGCTGGAAGTTCCCATGCTGCATTCCCACCTCACCACCCTCAATGCCGTTTCCCTAGTGCTGCGTACCTTCGAGGTCGAAGGCTTGCCCCCTGAAGCATTGCTGGCCGGCAGCGGCATCTGTGCGGCGGATTTGAGCCGCGCCGACACGCGTATCGCCACACATCAGGAGATGCAAGTGTGTGCCAATGCCGTGGCCCATCAGCGTGATATCGGCCTGATCGTTGGACGGCGTATGCATGTTTCCTCGTACGGCCTACTGGGCTATGCCCTGCTCACCAGTGCCACTTTCGGTGACGCTTTGCGCCTGGCCCTGCGGTATCCGGCGCTGTTGGGAACACTCTTCGAACTGAGCCTGGAAGAGGACGGCGAGCGTATCTGGTTCACGGCCGGCGATTACCGCGAAAACCCGGCACTGACTGCCTTCAATGTCGAGCTGTGCCTGGGATCACTGAAGGTCATTTGCGACGACCTGCTCGGCCATCCACTGCCGTTGCTGGGCGCTCGGTTCGAGCACGATGCGCCGGATTATCAGGCCCGCTACGCCGAGAGCTTCGACTGCCCGCTGCAGTTTCAGGCTATCGCCAACGCGTTCGCCTTTGATAAACGCTGGCTCGCCCAACCTTTGCCCCTGGCCGACGCGGTCACCCACCAGGCCATGGTCGAACGTTGCCGCAAACAGAACACCGAATTCACCGGGCGCGAGGCCTGGCTGGGGCGAATCCGCCAGCTGCTGGCTGCACAATTGCACGCCGCACCTGGGCTCGATGGCCTGGCTCAGCAGATGAACTGTTCTGCGCGCACCCTGCGCCGGCACCTGCACAACCTGGGTTGCAGCTATCAGGAACTGCTCGATGAGCTGCGTTTCGAACGCGCCAAACAGTTGTTGGCTAACGGCCTGTGGCCGATCCACCGGATTGCCGAGACGCTGGGGTTCAGCGAAACGGCAAGCTTCAGGCATGCGTTCGTGCGCTGGAGCGGCGTCACGCCGAGCCAATTTCGTGCATGACGCGCCAATGAGGGGCGAATTGCGGACACACACTTTGGCCATATTGATCCCCTTTTGGCCGCTCCTGTCGTTCTCATAAACCGCGTGCGCCGCAAGACTGCACTCACGAATACAGCCTGCGGAGAACAACAACATGCTGACGATCTACTCGGACGATCACCACCTGCACCATGGCCGCTGTGAGCTGATGGACGGGCAACTGATGCCCTGCTTCGAAATGCCCTCGCGCGCCGACCATGTGCTGCAACGGGTCAAGGACCGCGAACTGGGCCCGGTGCAGGCCCCGGAGGATTTCGGCCTGGCACCGCTGCAACGTATCCACAGCCGCGACTACCTCGACTTCTTCAAAGGCGCCTGGCAACGCTGGACCGAATACGGCCAGGACGGCGACCTGCTGCCTTACACCTGGCCTGCGCGCACGTTGCGCCGCGTGTTGCCCACCAGCCTGCACGGCCAGTTGGGCTATTACAGCTTCGACGGTGGCGCGCCGATCACCGCCGGCACCTGGCAAGCGGCTTACAGCGCAGCACAAGTTGCCCTCACCGCCCAGGCCGCTATCGCCCATGGCGCCCATAGTGCCTTCGCGCTGTGCCGCCCACCGGGGCATCACGCCGCCAGCGATTTGATGGGCGGTTATTGCTACCTCAACAACGCGGCCATCGCGGCCCAGGCGTTCCTTGATCAGGGCTGCAAAAAGGTCGCGATCCTCGACGTGGATTACCACCATGGCAACGGCACGCAGTCGATTTTCTATGAGCGCAGCGACGTGCTGTTCACCTCGATTCACGGCCATCCGGAGGCAGAGTTTCCGTTCTTTCTCGGTTATGCCGATGAGCACGGCGAAGGCGAAGGCGCGGGTTTCAATTTCAACTATCCGTTGCCGGCGGGCTCCGGCTGGCAGGCCTGGAGCGCGGCGCTGGAACAGGCCTGCGCCGAGATCGAGCGCTACGCTGCCGACATCATCGTGGTGTCCCTGGGCGTGGACACGTTCAAGGACGACCCTATCTCGCAGTTCAAGCTCGACAGCCCCGACTACCTAGCCATGGGCGCACGCATTGCGCGCCTGGGCAAACCCACGCTGTTCGTGATGGAAGGCGGCTACGCGGTGGAAGAAATCGGCATCAACGCCGTCAACGTGCTGGAAGGTTTCGAGGAAGCAGCCCAATGAACATACTCAAGTCGCTCGCCCTGTGCGCCGTGGTTGTCAGCGGCGCAGCCCAGGCCGAAGAAAAAACCCTGAAGGTCTACAACTGGTTCGACTACATCACGCCCAAGGCGCTGGAAGACTTCAAGGCCCAGCACCCGTCGATCAAGCTGGTGTACGACATCTTTGACACCAACGAAGCCCTGGAAGCCAAACTGCTCACCGGCAACTCCGGCTATGACGTGGTGGTACCGTCCAACGTGTTCCTGGCCAAACAGATCGAAGCCGGCGTGTTCCAGCCCCTGGACCGCAGCCAACTGCCCAACTGGAACCACCTCGATCCCAAGCTGATGAAGCTGATCGAGGCCAACGACCCCGGCAATCAATACGCCGTGCCCTACATGTACGGCACCATCCTGATCGGCTTCAACCCCGCCAAGGTCAAGGCGGCCCTGGGCGACAACGCCCCCGTGGACAGCTGGGACCTGATCTTCAAGGAAGAGAACATCAGCAAGCTCAAGCAATGCGGCGTCGCACTGCTGGACTCGCCCTCGGAGATCCTGCCCCTGGCCTTGCAGCACCTGGGCCTGGACCCCAACAGCAGCAACCCCAAGGACTACGACAAGGCCGAAGCCCTGTTGATGAAGATCCGCCCGTACATCACCTACTTTCACTCCTCCAAATACATGGCCGACATCGCCAACGGCGATATCTGCGTGGCGGTGGGCTACTCCGGCAGTTTCTCCCAGGCCGCCAACCGTGCCAAGGAAGCCAAGAATGGCGTGACCGTGGACATGCGCCTGCCCAAGGAAGGCGCGCCGATCTGGTTCGACATGCTCGCCATCCCCAAGGGCGCCAGCAACCCGGGCGACGCCTACACCTTTATCAACTACCTGCTGCAACCCAACGTGATCGCGCCGATCAGCGACTTTGTCGGTTACCCCAACCCCAACAAGGATGCCAGCGGGTTGGTCGAACCAGCCATTCGTAACAACCCCAACCTGTACCCGACCGACGCAGCCATGGCCACGCTCTATACCCTCAAACCCCTGGACAGCAAAGCCGAACGCGCCAGGACGCGGGCCTGGACCAAGATCAAATCCGGCAGGTAACGCCCTGCAGATTTTACAGTAGGCCTACGTAAGCACCGCCTCCCCGGCTGGCCGAGCCCTAGCATGGAAAACCCGAGCCTGGACCTCGGGTTATTTCCATCAATCGGCCAGACAGGGAAGCCTCATGACCTCAGCCGCTGCAAACACGCCCTCTACGAACGCAAAGCGCCTGGATGAACGTTCAGCGCTGTTCACCGAACTCTACGTCGGTCCCTCATTCAGGGAGACCGCGTCCCACTTGTTGCGCCAGTCGCTGCGAGAACACTACCCAACGCTGGATATTGACCCGGACATCGCCATGGTCGGTACACCCACCTGGCAATTGATCGACAATGAGATCGTCGCCGGCCCCACGCATTATCAGTCGCTCAGTGAAATCCTCGCGATACAGGCCGTCGTGGCCGAGCCCGCCCTGTACATCGAGGGCGAGCACTTTCTCACCCAGCAACCGATCGTCGAACCAGCGGTGCACCTGCCCGTGCGCATCTGTGAAATAGCCAAGACCCTCAACCTGCTGGCCCCGGTCATGCTGCGGGCCTTCCAGCAACAGCTGGTCGATTATTGGAACCAGACCAACGGCAACGGCGCTCACTGGCAGCGACTGTCGAGCGTATTGCGAGCGATCTGGAACGTTGAGACCGCCGATGACTGGAGCGCCACCGAATGCGCCATGGCGCGCACCCTGTTCACGTCCCCCGATAAAGCCGACCGCAAGGGTAAAGACCCCTATAACCTCAAGGCCTGCCTGATTGAAATCGACCGAATCGACGCAGAACAAGTGACACACCGCAATGAGGTGGTGATCGCGGTACTGCTCGGCGAACATGAAGGGCAAACCTCGATCCTCATGCATTCGCTGCTCAAGGGTTATGAAAAATTCCCTTCGCTGGAGCAACTGGGCCATTCGCTGCCTGAGCATTTGCCGGGCTCTACCGCAAAGCAGGAAATCCATTGGCGCCTGTACGAACCCGAGGGCAATTTTTTTGATCAGCAAGCTTGCGCGTTGGTGGCTGTGCTGGTGGAGGCCGTGGGTGACATTGATTTTTCAGACGTGCATCACACCCACGCCGCTGATGTCGCAGTGGGCACGCCGCCCGCCGTCGTCCCCCTTGCGACGGATAAAAGCCCCGACCTTGCGTGGTATCAGAGCCAATTGCCCGATTGGTTGATGAATGCCTCCAACGCAGACCAGGATTTCTTCGCTCGCCACTTGAAGGACCTCGCTCCGCTGCACAGCCAGAACGACGGCCGCTCCTACCTGGACGATATCCCTTCCATCGAAGCGTACGCGTTGAAGATGGCCAAAGCGCAAATGCTCAAGGATCATCCTGACAGCGCCAACGTTCCCTTGGATAAAATCCGGCTGGAGGTAAAAAGCCCGGTCATCTGGGGCGCCTTCGTGGTGCCGGGTCAGTTCGACACCAGCACCTTCAGCGTGGCCGAGTTGGCCCTGCAGAATCTGATTGCGCTGCCGACCGGTAATCGCTCTCTCAAGACCGAAAATGGCTTCAACCTGCCCGAATGGTTGGACGCGGATTATGTTGTATCACTGGTCACCGCTGTCGATATCGGCAGCACCTATCCCGCCCTGGTCAAAGAGAAACTGCTGGATGACCCGCAGGAATCCTCGCGCCGTAAAACGCTCTTCAAACAGCACCTGCGTATCCAGCTGCCGATGCAGGCCTTGCAAGCCAAGATTCGCCAGCAGGAAGGTATCGACGAGCGTGGCTACCGTTACGTGGCCGCCGTCTTACAGGACGACCCCACTGACCGTCTAGTGGACGGACAAACCCTTGTGCTCAGGCCATTGGCTTTCCGGCCATTACGGCGCACGTCGGCTTCTTTGGACACGGTGGCTAACATGTATGTGATCGGCCCCGACGACCCGGCGGCGGGACCCTGCCTGCTGTATCGGCCGATGTTCACGCCGGCACTGATGCAGTTCCCGTCACCGGCCAATCTGATCTATGCGATCTCGCAGTCGAGCAGCCTGCGCGAGTCGGTGCTGGCCTGGCTACCGGAAGCCGTGCGCAGCGACTATGCCAATTATGTATTTCCCGGCACGCTGCCATCCCCCTGGCAGGTAGCCGATGCCCTGATAGAGCCCGATAAGCTGTGGACCATGAGCGGGCCCATGACGCTGGGTGAGCAGGTACTCAACGGCGATCGGTTCTACGCGCTGTTCAAAGCCAACGCTGATGCCTTGATCGAACTGGCCGATCGGCAATCGGTCTCCAACGCCGAAAACCGCTGGGCCACCTTCAAGCGCGCCGGTTGGCTGATCTTCAATCTCGTGCTGCCTTTTCTCGGTCGTAGCGTAGGCACGGCGGCGTGGATCTGGCAGGTGGTCGATCAACTGCAGAACTTTATCGAGGCTCAGGAACACGGTGAAAAGCAGGCCGAGTGGTCGGCGCTCACCGATGTGCTCCTCAATCTGGGCATGGCAATCACCTTGCACGTCGCCAGCCGCAGCCACCGCCCCGGTTACCCACGCAAGTCCAGGCCAGCATTGCCGAAGGCGACAACCGCCAAAGACGTCACGGTCAAACAACAGCCGTCGGCATCTCATGAGCTGCCCGCACCTCATTTGCACATCGATGGCGCAATCAAGCGCGCCCCAGGTGAACTCGTCAAACTGCTCGACAGCTTCAAGGTCAGTAAACCGCAAAACCTGGGCACCGTTGAAACTGCCGAAGGCCAGTACCAGTACCTGTACCGCCAGGCGCAGCACTACTACGCCCCCGTGGGGGAGCGCTGGTTCGAGGTGAGCGTCGGCGAGGATGAGCCGGTGGTCATCATCGATCCCAAGAAGCCTGAACGCACAGGCCCGGCATTGATCCACAACGCCAGGGGCCAATGGTTCATCGACACACGCTTGCGCTTGCGCGGCGGCGGCCCCAAGAAACAGCAGCAAAAGTCGCAGACCGACGCGCAGGCCGAGGCCGATAAGGCCCAACAGCGCTTGTCACAATTCGAGCAAGACAAGACGGCCACGCAAGAGCAGCTGCAACAGGCGCGAGTGGCCATGGACGATCCTCAGGCCAGCACGTCGGCCCAGGCCCGCCGTCACACCTACCTGCAGAAACTCGAAACCCAGAGAAACAGCTACGAATCGGCGCTGCAACAACTCAAGATCTTGAACGTCTTCGCGCCGACCGCAACCTATCAGGAGCAAGCCGTTAGCTATGTAGACGCCGAGCTGAAGCTGAGCGAAACCGGGATACGCGAGGCTCAAGTCACCTTTACGCCCAAGCTCGAAGCCGTGCTGGACCAGATCAAACATCAGATCAGCCACCCGCAGGATCGTCAGATTGACGATGCCCGGGCCCTGACCGATATGAGCCAGGACATGATCGAGCGCCTCAATTACATCGAATCGCGCTTTAATCAACTCAGGGCAATGGGCAAGAAAGGCTTCGAAGCCATTCGCGAGCACCGCAAGCACTTGCCGGCCTACACCGCCCAATACCTCAGGGCCCTGCAGGTAACGATGGCGCGTAACCTGTGCGTGGACGAGAGCAGCACCACCGCACTGGATGCGTGGAATGCCATCGACCGTATTGTCGACAGCGCCGACCTGACCATCCTGAGTTTTCGTGAAAGTCTGCTGGAGCGCAGCGAGTCGCGGCTGGACGAACGCATCGAAATCCTCGCCAGCCTGGTGGAGCAATTCAACATCATTGATGAACGCCTGCAGGATTTTGCCCAGGAGTTCAACGACGTCGCGCTGACCAGCCCGCTCACACGCCTGCGTGAAAAAGTCCGTGGTTTCTACAACGAAACCGTGGGTCACCTGGAGTTGCTGCACAATGCCCGCGAAGCACTCAGAAGCCGACCCACACCGCCACCCACCCCTCCAAAAATCAGGAAAAAAATCATCTATACGCGCTACAACGGCGTTCTGATTGGGGAGCCCCGCCGCTCAGCCCTAGGCGAGGAAACCGGACTGGTGGATATCAGATCACCGCTCAACGACGAGATCATCGCGACCTTTCACGAAAAACCCGCAGGCATCTGGGTGCAGCGCGAGAGCCCCATCGAAGCATCGTCCGCCCCTACCCTTGATGTCGCCACCTGCGTCAATCAGGCACAGGATCTGTTAGACCAGTTACAAGCCTTCAAGCAACGTGCCGCCGAGCAAGCGGCCAAGCCGGAACGCAGCGCCATCGGCATCGAATGGCTGTATCACCAGCACGCGCTGAAATTGGAGCAGGCCTCGGCCAACATTGAACAGGCCTTGACCGAAGGCAATATCACCGACAGCCGCCTAGGCTCAGCGGCGGTTGTCAACAAACAACTCAGCGAAGCAGTGCAAGCCCTTTACAGCGAGGCGCGAAGCTACAAGTCGCTGTTAATCAAAAAGCACCCACCCACTGTGCAAGGTGTGGAATGGCTGATGCAAAACAACGAGATCGTCATCAAGAAAACCGTCAAGCGCCGCCGAATCAAAGGCCCTGACAAGGACTATCTGGACGAGTACACCATCAGTAACCGCAACGACCGAAGCGTGCTGTGGTATGCCCATTTCCATTACTCCACCGACTGGGTGCCCGCCAAGGCGTTTTTGCGCGCACGCCTCAAAACGCCACAAGAGCACGGGCGGGGCGAAGAAGCCGATACCCTCAACGGCCTTAGCGAGAAGCAGAAAACCGCGATCTATCTCAGCGAAATCAATCTGGACCAGGCACGACGGTTGTTTTTCAACGTGAAATAAATCACCCACCTGTGGCGAGGGTGCTTGTCCCACACTGAACGGCTGCGCCTCGACGTATCTACCGCCCTCGTCACACCGGCGCTCGCTAACTTGCCGACTCCTGATGCCCGTCCGGGCCATCGAATGCAGAGGAGCGGCACATGCCCAATGACATCGCTAACAACCACCGCCCACCCAGTACCTATGAAGTGCTCACCCAATTGACCACCGGCCCCTCCACCCGGGAAGTCGCCGCCGCCACACTGCGCTCGGCACTCAAGGAGCTGTACCCCACGCTCAACATCGATCCCGACCTGGCCGTGGTGGTCAGCCCTCAATGGCAGGTGGTCGACAACGCCATAGAGCGCGCGCCGCCCTTTGTCGAGTCACTCACTTCGGTGTTGGCACATCAGGCACTGTCCGACGAGAGAGTGACCTACATCGACGGCCAACACTTCCTCACGTTGCAACCGAACGCTGCGGTGCCTGTGCATCTGGCGGTAAAAATCGATGACATCGCCCGCCTGATCAACGAATTGTCCGACCTGCTGTTCACCGCCGCACAGGAACAGCAGTTGGACTTCTGGAACGCCTCCAACG
The DNA here is from genome assembly GCF_021606625.1 of Pseudomonas sp. PA-4-8C. NCBI lineage: Bacteria > Pseudomonadati > Pseudomonadota > Gammaproteobacteria > Pseudomonadales > Pseudomonadaceae > Pseudomonas > Pseudomonas sp. PA-4-8C. The sequence goes on along the minus strand of NZ_WKCD01000002.1, from coordinate 82,394 downwards.
ACAGCACCGGTCCGCGCTGGCAGGCCTTTTCCAACACCCTGAAAAAGGTATGGAACATCACTGAAGAGCAAGGCCTGGGTGAACACGAATGCACCATGGCCCGTACGGTTTTCCAGGAACCCGACCGGGCCAGGCGATCGCTGAAAGACCCTTACGACAGCCATGCCTACCTGGTAGATATCGATATCCTCAAGGACGGCCAGCCCCACCACACTAGCTTTCTGGACCTCACCGTATTGGTGGGCGAGCACGACAAGCGCCAGATGGTCCTCACGTACTCGTTGGTGAACGGATACGAGACGTTCGAGTCACTGGACAAGTTCGGCGCCTCGCTGCCCGCGCGCTTGAGTGCGCCAGAGCAGGACACCACCTTGCAATGGCGCCTGTACGAGCCTGACGGCAACTTCTTCGATGCACTGGCCTGCAACTTGATTTCGCTGCAGATCCAAGCCATCGGCAGCCTGGGCGAATCCCGTCTGCCGGAGCAGATGCAGGCCCCCACCCTCGTCCGTATCATGCCCAGCATCGAAGAGATGAGCGACCATCAACTGTCGAATATCCGCGAGGTTCATCAGCAAATTCCAGATTGGCTAGCCTCGGCGACCGACTCTGATACTACCGCTTACAGCCGTTACCTGATCGACATGGCCCTCCTGCATAGCCATTACCATGGGGAGGCCTTTCAGGATGGCATCCCTCCTATTCGTGACTATGCCCTGTCACAGTTGCAAAGCCGTATCCGCGCCCCCGAAAAGGACGTGAACCTGAACCTGGAAAAAGTTGAGATTGTGATCGAGAGCCCGGTGCTGTGGGGTACGTTTGTCGTTCCCGGGGCGGTGGATATCACTCGTCGCAGCCTGATCGACCTGGCCCTGGAAAACCTTACCGGCCTGCCCACCGGCAACGCGACGGTGCACTACAACGGCAAGGACAATAACGCACCCGCCTGGCTGACCTACCGTTATCTGAAAGACGTCATCGAAGACATCGACATCGGCCAGTACTACCCAGCCCTGGTCAAACAGAAACTGCTCGATGACCCGCAGCAATCGAGCCACCGACAGCAGCTCTATACCCGCCACCTGCAAATCCAACTGCCGCTGTTGGCCCTGCAGATGAAAATCCGCAATCAGAACGGCATCGATGAGCTCGGTTACCGCTACGTCGCCGCGGTGGTGCACGCCGAGGTACATGAGCGCCATGTCGACGGACAGCCAATCGTCATCCGAAACCTGGCTTTCATGCCCACCCTGCGCCCTGGCCATGAGCAAGATGTGGTCGCCAATATGTTCGTGATCGGCCCGAGGCGTTCCGAGGCTGGCCCCTGCATACTTTATCGACCCCTGATGGAACCGGCCCTGATGCAATTTGCGTCGCGGCAAAACCTGCTATACGCCATCAAACACGAGCACGCCTTGCGCGAGTCGGTGTTGGCTTGGTTGCCTGAAGCACAGCGCTTCAACTATGCCCAATACGTTTTTCCAGACACCCTGCCCTCGCCTTGGACCGTGGTGCGCGCGCTGGTAGAACCGCTCACCGTGCTTTACATGAGCGGCCCGATAACGCTGAGCGATGAAGAAGTGGGTAATGACACCCTGACGACGCTATTCAAGACCAACGCCAATGCGATGGTCGAGTTGGCTACACGCCAGTCAGTGTCCAACGTGCAAAAACGTTGGGCGACGTTGCGACATGCCGGCTGGCAGATATTCAATGCCGCCCTGCCCTTCATGGGCCGCACCCTCGGGGTTGCCGCCTGGATCTGGCAAATCATGGACGATCTGCAAGCTGCCGGGGAGGCGGTGAACAAGGGTGACCAGAGCGCTTCCTGGACAGCGTTGGCGGATGTGTTCCTCAACTTGGGCATGGCACTGACGCTGCACATCGCCCTACGACACCCGCGCCCGCTCAAGCAATTCGATACCCCCACAACCGAGGCAGAATCCGCGACAACGACGATCGAAACAGCAGGCAAACCGGCTATTACCGAGAAAAAATACACCGCCGTACAACAGGCCACTCTTACCGACAACCAACTGCCCGCCCAGCATCAAGGCGCCGTGCACACCCGCGGTGCCCTGAGCCATAGCCGCCTGGGGCTGGGCACGACACTCGACAGCTTCAACATCGCCAAACCCGAGATGCTGGGCGAACAAGACAAGACCCCCGGTCGTCACCTGAATCTCTATCCGCTTGCAGACAAGAGGTATGCGCCGGTGGGCGAGCGTTGGTTCGAGGTGAAGGTGGATGACAACGACAGCGTCATTATCGTCGACCCCAAGGACCCCTTGCGTACCGGCCCACCGTTGATCGGCAACCTGGCGGGCCAATGGTTTGTCGACGTCCGGCTGCGGTTGCGCGGCGCAGGCCTTCGAAAACAACGCCGAGCCGTCAAGGTCAACCAAACTGAGCGCATCCCGCAACTTAAGGCCCAGCTCAACACCTTTGACGCAGTTGCCGCCAGTAAACAGCTGGACGTACTTGAATCAATGCCTGCGCCGGACGCAACTCCCGGCCCTTCCACCGACCTGCGGCGTGCGTCGTTCATCGGCAAAGTCGATAGCCGGATGACGGAGTACGACGAAGCGATCAGCCAGTTGAAGTCGTTGAGTACCATCGACGCCGTACCTACCTATCAGAGCAATATGAGCGGGTATCTGAAACAACAGGTGCAACTGACACAGCTTGCCTTGCAACAGCAGTTGGTGAGCTACCAAGTTGCCTTGAGGGCGTCATCTTCAATCCTCGAAGCGGAGGTAGACATTGACTACAAACGCCAGGCAAGCACCGCACAAGCCCTGTCCATTCAGAACCAGGCGATCCTCGAGCGTTTGACCTTCATAAATGATCGGTTCGACGATCTCGAAGAGCTGGGGGATGCAGGCGCCGCAGTCATTCTGAAAAGCAAGCAGGAGTTACCGCAGCTCAATCTCGATGAACTCAAATCCCTGGAAATCGGCTTGGTCCGTTACCTGTGTATCGATGAAGAGCAGCGCCAGATTCCCGCCACGCTACGTGAACGGATGGGCCAGATCGCCGATACCGCCGAACTCAACGTCGAAAGTTTCAGTGAGATGATGGAACGGGCCGACAGCACGTCGCTGGAGGAGCGTATTGACGTACTCAACAGCCTGGTTGAGCAATTTTCCAGCGCTGATGAACGCCTGCTGGACCTGCATGCCGATTACCCGCAGCACTTGCTCAAAAGCCGTTTGGAAAGTTTTCGCCAGCAGATTGACGAGTTCAAGCAGCGGGCCGTGCACGACCTGGCACAGTTGCTCAGAGAGAGAAAAAACCTGGAGCCCAAACCCGGTAGCTCAAAGGCAAAACCACCACCACGGCGCAAAGTGATCAAAACGCGCCATCACGGCTTGGTGATGGGCGAACCGCGTGAAAGCGACAGTACGCTGGTCGATGTCAAAACAGGCATGACCGGCAAGGTGATCGCCACGTTCCACGAGAAGGCACCCGGTGTTTGGGTCAAGAGGGAGAAAACCCCGTCACAGCAGCCCACGCCTGCCACCGTGGACCTGGACATCAGCATCAACGCAGGCCAAGCGTTGTTGGATGGCGAACAAGCGGAAATCCGCAAATACCAGAGCTTCACCAAGAAACCCTGGCATGCCCCGCAGGACATTCAAGATATGTTCGATGGCTATGCAAGAGACTTGGAAAGAGCCTCAAACAACATCGAAGAAGCCCTGACCCAGCGCAACCTCACCGAAAGCGATCATACTTCCGCCGCCACGACCAACCGCGACCTCAGCGATGCCGCGCAACGCTTCTATCGGCTAGGCAGAAAAACCTACATCGAGATGATCAAGCATCAAGCACCCACCGCCGAGCGTGTCGAGTGGCTGCACAGCCAAGGGCTGATCAGTATCGTCAAGGTCGTCAGCCGCCGTGCCCTGAAAGGGCCCAACAAGGACTATCTGGACGAGTACGAGATTCGCGATAAAGAGAGCGGCACGGTGCTGTGGTATGCGCACTTTCACTATGACGCCAAAGGTGCGGCGCTGGAGGACTTCACCGCAGACCACCTGAAGACCCGCGAACAACGACGCTTAGGAGGTGCTCGCCAGCGTACCGGCCCCAGCGACTGGGACACCATCGAGATTCACCGCCGCAGGATTGGTAAACCACTGGCCACTTCACTGTTCTTCAAAAGCTGAACGCGTTTTACGGCAACCACGCCTGGCGCAAACGGGCCAGCGCTTGTGCGATGTCGGCTTCGGGCACGGCGGCGAAACCCATCACCAGGCCGGCACGCTGGTCCGGCGGTGGGCTGGGGCCGGTCAGCCAATAGCTGCTCAGGCCGTTGATTTCCACACCGGCCGCGTGGGCCTGAGTGAGTAGCGCCTGCTCACGGGCCAGGCTATCCACGCGCACCGTCATGTGCAGCCCCGCCGCCACACTGGGCAAGACGCCGACGCCGGGCAACCCGTCGGGCCAACCGGCCAGCAAGGCATTGCGTCGGCTCAACGCAGCGCGACGCATGCGGCGAATGTGACGCTGGAAATGCCCCGTCGCCATGAACTCGGCCATCACCGCCTGGGTGCTGACTTCGGAATGACGCATATCCACGGCGCGGCGCCGGGTGAAGGCTTGCACCAGGCCTGGTGGCAACACCAGGTAACCCAGGCGTAACGCCGGAAACGCCACTTTGCCGAAGGTGCCGACGTACAGCACGCGGCCATTGCGATCCAGCGCAGCCAACGGTGACAGCGGCGCACCACTGTAGCGGTACTCGCCGTCGTAATCGTCTTCCACGATCCAACCGCCTGAACGTTCGGCCCAGGCCAGCAATTCCAGGCGTCGTGCCAGGCTCATCACCACGCCCAGCGGATACTGATGGGAAGGCGTGACATACGCCACGCGGCAATCATTGAAGGTACTGAGCACCTGGCAATCCATGCCCTCACCGTCCACCGGCACGCCGTGCAGTCGCCCCCCGGCCAAAGCGAATGCATGGCCAGCCGCACGATAGCCAGGGTTTTCAACCGCCACGCCGTCTCCAGGCTCTACCAGCAACTGTGCACAAAGGCTGATGGCCTGCTGTGCGCCACTGGTGATCACAATTTGTTCAGCCGTGCATTGCATGCCCCGCGAGCTGCGCAGGTACGCGGCGATCAAACCGCGCAGGCGGCCATCGCCTGCCGGGTCGCCATAGCACAGCTGTTCCAGGTCGGGCTTGCGCCAGAACGCCCCATTCAGCTTGGCCCAGACCTCAAACGGGAACAGGTCGAAGGCGGGTACGCCCACCCGAAATGCCCGAGGCGGTCCCAACGGCGGCTGTGGCAGATGGTGGTCTTTCACCCGCGCCAACCCGGCACTGTGGATAACTTCGTCATCCAGATCCTCGGGCAAATTCGCCCATTTTGTGGATAACCCTGGGGATAAGCCTGTTGACAACCCTGTGGATACTTTTGTGGATAATTTTTTGGCCATCGGCAATTGGGCAACATAGGTGCCATCACCGACCCGGCTTTCGATAAACCCCTCCGCGTACAGCTGATCGTAGGCGCGCACCACGCTGTTGCGGGAAATCGACAATGCCGCCGCCAGATCGCGGGTCGCGGGCAGCCGCGTGCCACTGACCAATCGCCCATCCAATACCCGCTGGCGCAGGGCCTCATAAAGCTGGCGCGTGAGGCCCTGGCGGCGGTCCAACTCGATACCGGCAGGGTTGAAGGACAACGGCGGCGAAATGGGCGGCATATTGGACCTATGAAATTAGCGCTAGATGGCTCTTACAACGAACCAATAGCCTGCCTAGGATGCAGGCATTCGCCAAGGAAAATCTCCATGTACACACCCCGCGCCTTTGCTCTCGATGACTTGCCCGAAATCCAGCAACTGATCCAGCACACCCGCTTGGCGCAGTTGGTCACCGTGGGTGAAAACGGCCTACAAGCCAGCCATTTGCCCTTGCTGCTCAACCCCGATGAAGGTCCCAACGGCACGCTGTACGGCCACTTGGCCAAGGCCAACCCGCAATGGCGCGAGCTGCAAAACGGCAGTGAGGCACTGGTGATCTTCGCGGGTGCCGAGGCCTATATCAGCCCGGCGTTTTACCCCGCCAAGGCCGAGCACGGCAAAGTGGTGCCAACCTGGAACTACATCGCCGTGCACGCCTATGGCAAGCCCGAAGTGTTCAGCGACGACGAGCGCTTGCTCAAGGTGGTCACGGCTCTTACCGACCGCCATGAAAGCGGCCGCGCCCAGCCCTGGCGTGTCAGCGACGCACCGGCGGACTACATTGACGGCATGCTCAAAGCCATCGTCGGCTTCGCCCTGCCGATCGAGCGCCTGGTGGGCAAACGCAAACTCAGCCAGAACCGCAGCGCCGCCGACATGGCCGGTGTACGTGATGGCCTGGCCGCCAGTGCCGATGTACGCGACCAGACCCTGGCCCGCTTTATTCCCCAAGGAGTTTCAGAATGAGCTTGATCGACATTCGCCAGGTCAGCGCCGCCGACCACGCCGCCTGGCTGCCGCTGTGGCAGGCGTACTTGAAGTTCTATAACACCGAACTGCCGGACGCCGTCAGCCAGAGCACCTGGCAGCGCCTGATCGACCCCAGCGAGCCGACCCATTCGGCACTGGCCTGGCAGGACGGCAAGGCGGTGGGCATGGTCAACTTCATTTACCATCGCTCCAACTGGAGCATCGAGAACTCCTGCTACCTGCAGGACTTGCTGGTAGACCCGGCCCAACGTGGCACGGGCGTGGGTCGCAAGCTGATCGAATTCGTCTACGCCACCGCCAAGGCCGATGGCTGCTGCAAGGTGCACTGGTTGACCCATGAGACCAACGCCACGGCGATCCAGCTCTATGAGCGCATCGCCGAACGCCCAGGCTTCATTCAATTTCGCAAAGGTCTCTAAGGAGCGCAGCATGACTACTTCCCTCGCCGACTGGAAAGGCGCCCCGGCGCCCAGCGCGCACCTGCTTGAAGGGCGCTTTATCCACCTGGAAAAGCTCGACCCGGCGCGCCATGCCGACCAACTGTGGCAAGCCCTTGAAGGCCCAGGGGCCGACCCGAAGCTGTGGGATTACTTGCCCTACGGCCCGTTCACCGAACGCAGTGCCTTCGACGCCTGGTTGAACAATCACGCCGCCCACAGCGACCCGTACTTTTTCAGCGTGATCGACCGTGCGACGGGCCAGGTTCAGGGCATCCTCAGCCTGATGTCCATCGTCCCGGCGCAAGGCCGTATCGAAATCGGCCACGTTACCTTCGGCGCGCCGATGCAGCGCTCGCCGAAAAGTACTGAAGCGGTGTACCTGCTGGCCAAGTATGCGTTCGAGCAGGGCTACCGTCGGCTGGAGTGGAAGTGCAACAACGGCAACGCGCGGTCCAAGTACGCGGCCGAGCGGTTGGGGTTCAGTTTTGAAGGGGTGTTCCGCCAGCACATGGTGGTCAAGGGACAGAACCGCGATACGGCGTGGTATTCGATCCTGGATTCGGAATGGCCGAAGGTCGGTGCCGGGTTTGAGGCGTGGTTGTCGGAGGCGAACCAGAGTGATTCGGGCCAGTTGAAGACACTCACAGAGTGTCGGGATTAATGCTCACATCTGTGGGAGCTGGCTTGCCTGCGATACAGACACCTCGGTGTATCAGGCAAAACCCGTTGATGCCATCGCAGGCAAGCCAGCTCCCACAGTTTTGACCAGCGGTGAATCAGTGGGTCAGGCGCTGGGCCAGCACCGCAATATGCTCCGGCCCGATGCCGCAGCACCCACCCAAATGGCTGGCGCCGCGTGCTTGCCAATCCGCCGCCCATTGCAAGTAGCCGGGCGGGTCGAGGTCGTCGCGCAACGGGTCCAGGCCGTCGTTGGCCGTGGCTTCCTTGGGTTGCGGTGGGAAGGCATTGGCGTAGGCGCCAATCTGGATGGCCACGCCCAGTCGGTCGAAGGTCTGGCGGGCAGCATCAATCGCCGCGCCGATCACTTCCGGCTGGCTGCAGTTGAACAGCAATACCTGCACGCCCAGTTGCGCCGCCGCCTCGGCTGCGTCCGCCACCGGTTCGCCGGAGCGCAGGCGCGGCACCTCGTCGGTGTCTTCGTCTTTCAAGGTAAACGACAGCCAGAACGGCTTCCCATCTTTAGGCAGCCCGGCATGGATCGCTCGTGCTTCAGCGATCGAGCTCTGGGTTTCCGCCAGCCACAGGTCTACATGCGGGGCCAGGCCGTTCACCAACGGTGTCAGCAACTCACTGACGCGCTCGGCCTGGAACAGATCAGGGCGATAAGAGCCAAACAGCGGCGGCAATGAGCCGGCTACCTGCACGGCTTTACCGGAGGCCTGCACCGCCCGTCGCGCCAACTCGCCGGCCAACGCGGCCAACGCCTGGCCTTCTGCGGCAAACCGCTCTTCGCCAATATGGAACGGCACCACCGCGTAACTGTTGCTGGTGATTACATTGGCACCACTGTCGATGTAGGCCGCGTGCACCGCCTCCACCGCTTGCGGCGCTTCGCTCAAGGCCAGTGCCGACCATTCCGGCTGACGGAACGGCGCGCCACGGCGTTGCAGTTCACGGCCCATGCCGCCATCGAGAATTACTGTGCTTACTGCGCCCATATGCTTTTTACTCATATGCTTATGAAAATAACTCACTATGAGAGTCGTTCTTATAACTATTTAATGCGTACCGTTCAGTTAATAACAACCTCTTTTTTATTCGGGTGTTCGATTTTGAAATTCAGACCGCTGTTGGCCCTGGGCCTAACGATGTTGGCTGCTTCAACCCAAGCCTTTGGCGGTGCCACGCTGGATCGTGTCGAGCAGAAGAAAGAACTGGTCGGCGTGCTGATGGAAAGCTATCCGCCGTTTTCATTTCTCAATGACCAGAACCAGCTCGACGGTTTCGACGTGGACGTGGCCAAGGCCGTGGCACAAAAACTGGGCGTGAAGTTGCGCCTGGAAACCCCGTCCTGGGACGTGATCGCCGCCGGCCGCTGGAGCGGGCGCTACGACATCTGCATCTGCTCCATGACCCCAAGCAAGGCACGCGCCGAGGTGTTCGACTTCCCGGTGGAGTACTACGCCTCGCCGGCCGTGATCGTGGTCAATGCCAAGGACGAGCGCATCCACGGAGCCCGGGACCTGAGCGGCAAGAAAGTCGGCCTCACCAGCGCCTCCAGCTACGAAAGTTACCTGAACAAGAACCTGGTGATCGAAGGCGCCGAAGACACGCAGTTGCAGTACCCGTTCGAGGAGGTGCAGATCGCCCCGTACGACACCGACAATGTGGCATTCCAGGACCTGGGCCTGGGCGCCGGCGTGCGCCTGGACGCGATCCTCACCAACCTGGTCACCGCGCAGCCGCGCCTGAGCCAGGACAAGCGCTTCAAGCTCGCCGGTGCGCCGCTGTACTCGGAGCCCAACTCGGTGGCCATCGAGAAAGGCGACCCGCAGTGGGACAGCAAAGTGCGTGAGGTCTTCGCCCAGCTCAAGCAGGACGGCACCTTGAGCGCGCTGTCGCAAAAATGGATCGGCGCCGATATCAGCCGATGAGTTTTCGCCTACGGCTTTACCTGACCTGGGCGGCGCTGTTCGGCCTGTTTGCGAGTTTCTTCCTGAGCTTTGACCTGAAGTTCTCGATCATCCTCGACAAGCTGCCCAACCTGGTCGGCCTGCACCTTGCGCCCAACGGCTTCCTGCAAGGTGCGGCGCTGACGCTGTTCTTGTGCCTGTGCGCCATCGTCACCTCGTCGGTGCTGGGCTTTATCACCGCATTGGGGCGCCTGTCCAAAAGTGCGGTGGCGTTCGGCATCGCCAGTTTCTACGCCTCGTTCTTTCGCGGCACGCCGCTGCTGATCCAGATCTTGTTGATCTACTTGGGCCTGCCGCAACTGGGGCTGGTGCCAGGCGCCATCGTCGCCGGCATCATCGCGCTGTCGCTGAATTACGGCGCCTACCTGAGTGAAATTTTCCGCGCCGGCATCCTCGGCGTGCCCCATGGCCAACGCGAGGCCGCGCTGGCCCTGGGCATGCGCGACAGGGCGATCTTCTGGCACGTGACCCTGCCCCAGGCCATGCGCACCATCATCCCGCCGGCCACCAACCAGTTCATCTCGATGCTCAAGGACTCCTCCCTGATCTCGGTGATGGGCGTGTGGGAAGTGATGTTCCTGGCACAGTCCTATGGCCGCTCGAGCTACCGCTATATCGAGATGCTCACGACGGCGGCGATCATTTATTGGGTGATGTCCCTGGGGCTGGAATTGATCCAGGCGCGCATGGAGCGGCATTTCGGCAAGGGCTACGTGCGGCGCGGTTGACGTGCAGAATGTGCAATATATTGCAGCGCTCAGGCTGAATAGGCTCAAGGATCTGCAATAGATTGCATATTCATTGTCGTCATCTTTTCGACACATTCCTGCAACTCCCCTCCGCTATACAGGTCGACTCGCTTGCCATAACAAGGTCGCCCAGCATGCCCCCGTCTCCACAACGCCTCGCGCTCGCCATCACCCTGTTGGCCGGCGGTGGTTTCATCGAAGCAGCCGCAGCCAAGACCCTGCAGATCGACACGCCTACCACCCAGGGGCAAACCCTGGGTGGCAGTGATACGTTGACCACGTCGGCGCCTGGCAGCATTACAACCTCCGGGGTAGCAGTGACGCTCAAGGACGGCACCCGCAGTGCGGGGGTGGTGGTGACTAACGCGGGCAATCTGATCTCCAGTGGCGGCCGGGGTATCGACAGTTCGGGCAGTGTCAGCGGGGAGCGCAGGTACAGCATTTACAACCTTGCCGGTGGGGTGATCCAAGGCGCCAATGATGCGTTGCGCATCAACAGTAACGTTGCCAGCGGCAGCGTGCTGATCGACAACAGCGGCACCATTCGCTCGGCCACCGGCCAAGGGCTGGACCTGGATGCGCTGCGCAGCAGTAACGTCACCACCACGATCATCAACCGTGCCGGTGGCTTGATTCGCGGGGAGGCCAGCGACGGCATGAAGACCGGCGCCAACGCTTCTATCACTAACTACGGCGAGATCTCCACTGGCGACACCTTCTCCCGCGATGACAAGTTCGATGGCGTGGACATCGACTCCGCCAGCGGCGTGACGGTCACCAATTACGGCCTGATTTCCGGTGGCCGCCATGGCATCACCACGGACGAGGGCGCCACGCTGACCAACTACGGCACGGTGATCGGCCGCAACGGCTCGGGCTTTGGTTCCGATGGCGACGGCACTGTGGTCAACCACGGCACCATCATAGGCGCGTTCTCCGGCCTGCAACCGGATGGCGACGGTGACGGTGTGGACATCGACAAGATCGCCCATATCGAAAATTACGGTGTTATCCAGGGTGTAGGCGCCGGGGGTGTCGACAAGAACGGCTTCGCCAACGGCAGCGAAGGGATCGCCCTGGGCGGTGGCTCTCTCTACAACGCCAAAGGCGCGCTGATCAGTGGTGCCAGCAATGCCATCCTGGTGGACGACGGCAGCGACGGGCCGGGGCTCGCGGCCACCACCCTGGAGAACCACGGCACGATTGAAGGCCTGGATGGCTTTGGCGTGAAGTTCGTCGGCAACTATGCCGACACGGTCATCAACAGCGGCACCATAAGCGGCAGTAATGGCCTGGCCCTGGATTTGGGCGGCGGCGATGACCAGCTGATCTTGCGTAACGGCAGCCGCTTTATCGGCACGGTGGACGGCGGCAGCGGTTACGACCGACTGACCCTGGACGACGTCGCCGGTGGCAGTTTTGGCGACAGCCGCAACCTCGAACGGTTGGAGGTCAAGCAAGGCACCTGGACGTTGACCGGCCAGGGTGACTTCAGCGACGGCGGCGAGATTTCCAGCGGTGCCACGCTGGTCAACCAAGGCGGCATTGCCGGTAACGTGACGGTCGACGCAGGCGGTGTGTATGCCGGCGGCGGCTCGGTGGGCAGCCTGCTGGTCAACGGCACTCTGCAGACCAACACCGTATTGGGTACCGCCAGCATCAGCCGTGACTTGCGCATGGGCAGCGGCTCGACCCTCGCCTATGGCGTCAACGCCGACGGCAGTAGCGCACCGATCAAGGTCGGCGGCACCGCTTACCTTAATGGGGCGACGCTGACGGTCAACCCCGGCGAAGGCACCTACCCGTGGCAAAGCCATTACAGCGTGCTGCAAGCCGCCAGCATCAATGGCACGTTTGGCAAGGTCACCAGCGACTACGCCTTCCTGACCCCGACCCTGGATTACAGCCCCACTCAGGTCAGCCTTACGTACACCCGTAACGACATCGCCTTCAACCAGTTCGCCAGCACCGCCAACGGTGCCAGCGCCGCCAACAGCCTGGCGGGCCTGGGCACGACCAACCCGCTGTACAACGCCCTGCTCAATACCACCACCGGCACAGCCGGTGCCGCTATCGAGCAACTGGCGGGCAGCAGCACCGCCAACCTCACCAGCGCCACCCTCAATGCCAGTGCGCAAGTGGGCAACAGCATGCTCGCCGCCATGCACAAGGTGGGCGGCGGTGCGGGACTGCTGGTAGGGCTCAATGACAAAGATACACCGGTACTGGCCGCCACCGGTGTGCCCGCCGAGGTGCGCAACCTCAATGACCCGAATGCCCGCGGCCGACTGTGGCTGCAAGGCATCGGCAGCTACGGCAAGCTTGATGGCGAGCACGGCAGCAACGGCTTGACCCAACGCACCAAAGGCACAGTGCTCGGCGCCGATTGGGCGCTGGACAGCGACTGGCGCTTGGGTGTGCTAGGGGGTTACTCCAAGACCGACCTGGACACCACCGGTGTCGACGGCAGCGTCGACAGCTGGCACGCCGGCGTCTATGCCCTGCGCCAGAGCGGCCCATTGGCGTTGCGACTGGGTGCGGCCTACAGCGGGCACCAGGGCGACAGTAAACGCACGCTGGCCTTCAGCGGTTTTAACGACCGCGCCAAAGGCGACTATGACGCCAACAGCCAGCAGGCTTTCGCTGAACTGGGCTACGCCATGGGCAGTGGTCGCTTGAGCGCAGAGCCGTTCGCCAACCTCGGCTACCAGCGCTATCAGCGCGACGGTTACAACGAAAAAGGCGGCGCCGCTGCGTTGCACGTGGAAGGCCAGACCCAGGACAACTTCAGCAGCACCTTCGGCCTGCGCCTGGCCCACCTGAGCCAGCTGGACAACGGCGTCAGCCTCACACCCCGTGCCAGCCTTGGCTGGAAACATACCTATGGCGATGTCGACAGCACCACACGCCAGGCTTTCCTGGCCGGTGGCACCGCCTTCAATGTGCAAGGCAGCGCCCTGGACCGCGACAGCCTGTTGCTCGAAGCAGGCCTGGACGTAGGCTTATCCGCCCGTCATCGCCTGGGCTTGGGCTATACCGGCGAAGTGGGCAGCAACAGCCGCAACCATGCGCTGACCGGCCAATGGCAGATGAGTTTTTAATCGCACCGTACTAGAGACAACTCCCGCAAATCAGCGGTCGATAGCCTGACAGTTATCCCCCCGCACCTCGCCTAAATTCCCGGCCTCATTCATCAGAGGTTGGGAATTCATGCGCTTTACACTTCAAAGAATCGCGATAGTCATCAGCCTGGCAGTGGCCGCCAGTTTTCAGCCCGCCCATGCGCGAGGCGATATCGAATACAGGCCCTACGGGAGCTATCCCTACGACGCCGCCGACGATAGTTGGGCATTCCTGTCGGCGTTCGAAGCGCCGCCCCTTCCACCGCCCTTCGACGGATTCCTCACCCAACAGGCCACGTCGCACAATGGCTTGCAGGTTGCCAAGGTGCTGGAGCCGGCATTGATTCAACTCGTGGCCTCCGGCGAACTTAACTCGCAAGAGCTCAAGGAATTGCAGAAATCATTCGAGCAATTGAGCAATCAGCCCGGCGGAATCGGCGCAGCCCTCGAGCAACTGGCCGCCAGCCAAAACGCCAACCTGGCCACCGCAACCCAGGCCACCACCCAGCACCTGAGCCGCCAATTGCTGGCCACTCTGCGCACACTGCCTACTGACGACGACGGCCACTTCTGGGTGCAAGGCCTGGGCAACGGCGGCAGCCTAGACGCACAACACGGTAGCGCCGGCTTGAAACACGATACCCAAGGCCTGTTGCTGGGCGCCGACTGGGCGGTCGACCATGCCTGGCGGGTGGGTGTCATGGGCGCCAAGACCTCTAGCCGCTTGGATGCCCCGCGTTATGCCGCCGACCTGGACAGCTGGCACTTGAGCGGCTACGCCGTGCGCCAGGACGGCCCCTTCGCCCTGCGCCTGGGGGCGATCTACAGCAACCATGCCGGGCAGAACAAACGCAGCGTCAGCCTGCTCAATTACCACGACTCGCTCAAAAGCAAATACAACGCCAGCAGCCAGACCCTGTTCTCCGAACTGGGCTATCAATTGGGCAGCGGTGATTCCACTGTCGAACCCTTCGTCGGTCTCGGCTACCAACGCTATCAGCGCGACCGTTTCAAAGAGAGCGGCGGCGTGACCGCATTGAACGTCGGCCCACAAACCCAGCGAAACCTGAACAGCACCTTTGGCCTGCGCCTGGCAACGCTGTATCGCTTCGACAACAACATGAGCCTCACGCCCCACCTCAGCACGAGCTGGAAACACCTCTACGGTGACGTCAACAGCCAGGTCCGCCAAACCTCGCGCTATGCACCGGGCCTGATCGACGAGTACACCATCACCGGCACCGCCCTGGACCGCGATAGCTTTGACTTGCAAGCAGGCGTGGACCTTGCCCTGTCGACCCAACACAGCGTCGGCCTGACCTATAGCAGCCAAGCCGGCAACCATGGCCACGACCAAGGCCTGATGGGCCAGTGGAAAATGAGCTTCTAAGCCCGTGAACGCCTGAATTGCAGGCGAAAAAAAAGGGGAGCACCTGCCCCCCCGAGGATTAAACGTTAGTCTCGAAGGCTGTGATCAGCCTTCGATCTCAATCAGGATTTCGCCAGGGTTCACCCGGTCGCCCTTGGCCACATGTACAGCGCTCACCTTGCCGGCAATTGCTGCCTGCACTTCGGTTTCCATCTTCATGGCTTCGGTAATCAGCACGGCCTGGCCGGCCTTGACCACGTCGCCGACCTTGACCAGCACATCAACGATATTGCCCGGCATCGCCGTGCTGACGTGGCCCGGTTCGGTCGCGTGCTTGCGCTTGCTGCCGCCGCTGCTGACAAACTCGTTGAGCGGTTCGAACACCACTTCTTCCGGCATGCCGTCGATGGACAGGTAGAAGTGGCGCTTGCCTTCGGCCTTCACGCCGACACCGGTGATATCCACGCGGTAGCTTTCGCCGTGCACATCGATAACGAATTCGGTCGGTACGCCTTCGCCGCCAGCACGGGCCACGCCGCCCGCTTCCGGGATCGGCAACAGCACTTCAGGAGCCAGGGTGCCGGCGTCGCGTTCTTCGAGGAACTTGCGCCCGATGTCCGGGAACATGGCGTAGGTCAGCACGTCTTCTTCGGACTTGGCCAGTGCGCCGATTTCGCCGCGCAGCTTGGTCATTTCCGGCTTGAGCAAATCCGCCGGGCGCACGTCGATCACGTCTTCGCTGCCGATGGCCTGGCGGCGCAGTTTTTCGTTCACCGTGCCCGGCGCCTTGCCGTAACCGCCTTGCAGATAGAGCTTCACTTCGTTGGTGATGGTCTTGTAGCGCTCACCGGCCAGCACGTTGAAGAACGCCTGGGTGCCGACGATCTGCGAGGTCGGCGTTACCAGCGGCGGGAAGCCGAGGTCTTCACGGACCCGCGGGATCTCGGCCAGCACTTCGCTCATGCGGTTCAGAGCGCCCTGCTCCTTGAGCTGGTTGGCCAGGTTGGAGATCATCCCGCCCGGCACCTGGTTGACCTGCACACGGGTGTCGACGGCGGTGAATTCGCTCTCGAACTGGTGGTACTTCTTGCGCACGGCGTAGAAGTACAGGCCGATCTCTTGCAGCAGTTCCAGGTCGAGGCCGGTGTCGAACTCGCTGCCTTTAAGGGCAGCGACCATCGACTCGGTGCCCGGATGGCTGGTGCCCCAGGCAAAGCTGGAGATGGCCGTGTCGATATGGTCGGCACCGTTTTCGATGGCCTTGAGTTGGCACATCGCGGCCAGGCCGGCGGTGTCGTGGGAGTGGATAAAGATCGGCAGGTTCTGCTCGGCTTTGAGTGCCTTGACCAGCTCGCCAGTGGCGTAGGGCGTGAGCAGGCCAGCCATGTCCTTGATCGCGATGGAGTCGCAGCCCATGGCTTCCAATTGCTTGGCCTGGGCCACGAACGCCTCAACGGTATGCACCGGGCTGGTGGTGTAGGCGATAGTGCCTTGTGCATGTTTGCCAGCGGCCTTGACCGCTTCAATGGCCACGCGCAAGTTACGCACGTCGTTCATTGCATCGAAAATGCGGAACACGTCGATACCGTTGACCGCCGCCTTGGCCACGAAGGCTTTGACCACGTCGTCGCTGTAATGGCGGTAGCCCAGCAGGTTCTGGCCGCGCAGCAGCATTTGCAGGCGTGTGTTAGGCAGCGCGGCGCGCAGTTGGCGCAGGCGCTCCCACGGGTCTTCCTTGAGGAAGCGCACACAGGCGTCGAAGGTCGCGCCGCCCCAGACTTCCAGGGACCAGTAGCCGACTTTGTCGAGCTTCTCGCAGATCGGCAGCATGTCGTCGGTGCGCATGCGGGTAGCCAGCAACGATTGGTGGGCGTCGCGCAGGATGGTGTCGGTTACGAAGATCTTCTTGCTCATTGTTATATTCCTCACAGGCCTGCGTGGGCGGCGATGGCGGCGGCGATGGCCAGGGCCAGCTCTTCGGGTTTGCGCTTGATCGAGTAGTTGGTCAGCTCAGGGTGGCTTTCCACAAAGCTTGTATTGAACTGGCCGCTACGGAATTCCGGGTTGCGCAGGATTTCCTGGTAGTAGGCGGCGGTGGTCTTCACGCCTTGCAGGCGCATGTCGTCCAGGGCACGCAGGCCGCGGTCCATGGCTTCTTCCCAGGTCAACGCCCACACCACCAGTTTCAGGCACATGGAGTCGTAGAACGGTGGGATGGTGTAGCCGGTGTAGATCGCCGTGTCGGTACGCACGCCAGGGCCGCCGGGGGCGTAGTAACGGGTGATCTTGCCGAAGCTTGGGAGGAAGTTGTTCTTCGGGTCTTCGGCGTTGATGCGAAACTGCAACGCGAAACCCCGGTGCTGGATGTCTTCCTGCTTGACCGACAATGGCAGGCCGGAGGCGATGCGGATTTGCTCGCGAACGATATCGATGCCGGTGATTTCTTCGGTGATGGTGTGTTCCACCTGCACCCGCGTGTTCATCTCCATGAAGTACACCTCGCCCTCGGCGAGCAGGAACTCCACGGTGCCGGCGTTCTCGTAGCCCACGGCCTTGGCGGCGCGCACCGACAGGTCGCCGATGTAGGCGCGCTGTTCCGGGGTCAGTTGCGGGCTGGGGGCGATTTCGATCAGCTTCTGGTTGCGACGCTGGATCGAACAATCACGTTCGAACAGGTGCACCACGTTGCCAAAGCTGTCACCGAGGATCTGCGCCTCGATGTGCTTGGGATTGACGATGCATTTTTCCAGGAACACTTCCGCCGAACCGAAGGCCTTGGTGGCTTCGGAAATCACGCGGGGGAAGGCTTGCTCGAGTTCTTCGCGGCTGTTGCAACGACGAATGCCACGTCCGCCGCCACCGGAGGTGGCCTTGAGCATCACCGGGTAACCGATGCGGTCGCCTTCGGTGAGGGCTTCATGGATGTCGGCGACGTTGCCTTCGGTGCCCGGCGTAACCGGCACACCGGCCTTGATCATGCTGCGGCGCGCTTCGGTCTTGTCGCCCATGCGGCGAATCACTTCTGCCGAGGGGCCGATAAACTTGATGCCGCGTTCGGCACAGATGTCTGCCAACTCGGCGTTTTCCGACAGGAAGCCGTAGCCGGGGTGCAGCGCATCGCAACCGGTTTCCACCGCCAGGTTCACCAGCTTGCGCGGGTTCAAGTAACCGGCCAGTGGCTCGGCACCGATGCTGTGGGCTTCGTCGGCACGCTTGACGTGCAACGCGTGGCGGTCGGCGTCCGAATAAACCGCGACCGAGCGAATGCCCATCTCGGCGCAGGCACGCACGATTCGTACGGCAATTTCACCACGGTTGGCGATCAGGATCTTTTTTATCACTTGGAAATTCCCTTGAGCCGATTTGCGTGCTTCGACCCGTTGCAGCCGGGCCGGCGCGTGACCAAATGTTTCATGACAGTCGCGAGACACACACTATGCGCATAGGAGAATTAACAAAAATCAATAATTATTGGGTTGTGTATAAGTAAAGACTTATAGTTGGCCGGACGACTTGGGAGCTAAGGGCTTATAAAATGCGTAAGTCATTGATGCGTATGACATTGCGTCAATTGCAGATCTTCAATGAAGTGTGTGATTTGCGTTCCTACAGCCGTGCCGCCGAGGAAATGTCCCTCACCCAACCGGCGGTCAGCCTGCAAATTCGCCAGTTGGAAGAGCTGATCGGCCAGCCGCTGTTCGACTATGTTGGCAAAAAGCTCTACATGACCGAGGCTGCCGAAGCCCTGCAACGGGCCAGCCGCGATATTTTCGGGCGCCTGGAAAACCTCGATATGCAGCTATCGGACATGCAGGGTTCACTGCAAGGCCAACTGAAACTGGCGGTGGAGTCCAGCGCCAAGTATTTCGTGCCGCACCTGTTCGCCGCCTTCAAGCGTCAGCATCCGGAAGTGCAATTGCAGCTCACGGTAGTCAACCGTGCCCAGGTGATCCGCAGGCTCTCGGACAACCGCGACGACCTGGTGATCATGTCCATGGTGCCCCAGGACATGGGCCTGGAGTTCCTGCCGTTTCTCAACAACCCGATTGTGGCCGTGGCATTGCCGGATCATCCGTTGAGCCTGCAAGGGCCGCTGCGCCTGCAGGACCTGGAGCCTTATACCCTGCTCATCCGTGAACCGGGCTCTGGCACACGGCTGGCCTGCGAAGAGTACTTCAAGGAAAAACGCGTGCACTTCACCCAGACGGTAGAAGTGGCCTCGGCGGAGGCGCAGCGTGAGTGCGTGGTCGCAGGGTTGGGCGTGGCCCTGCTGACGCGCCACGCCTTGAACCTGGAGCTGGCCACCGGCGGGCTCAAGGAACTGCCGGTGGAAGAACTGCCGCTGTACCGCAGTTGGTGCCTGGTGCAGGCCAAGGCTAAGCGCCTGTCACCGGTGGCCCATGCGTTCCTGGGCTTTATTCGCAGCGAACGGGTGCAGATCAGCGCGTTGGCTGAGCGTTTCGCTGGGCAGCCACGGGTGCCTGCCAATGCAATTCCGGGTAGTCACTGATGCTCTGGAGCAACTGGCGCTCCTCACAACGGTCTTCGATGGCGCGACGGAACGCCATGCGGCGCTGGTCTTCCTGCTGACGACGGGTCTTGACGGTGCTGTTGCTGTCTTCGTAGGGCCGGGTCATTTGGAGTCTCCCAATGCGAGTACGGGGAGTACAGGATGGGCGTGGGGGATGACGGTTTGGCGGCGCGGGGGTTACAGGATGATGAATCTTGCGAAACTGGCGCAAATTCCCTGTGGGAGCTGGCTTGCCTGCGATGGCGGTGTATCAGGCAATGAAGAGGGTAACTGGCAGACCGCTATCGCAGGCAAGCCAGCTCCCACAGGCCCTCAGTCGTCGAGGGCTTTGACGGACTTGGGCGACAACCGCAGGCTGCGCAAGCTGCGCTTCACGCTCTTGAGGTGGTTGACCAGGCTCGGGCCACGGGCCATGGCCACGCCCATCGCCAGCACGTCGATCACCACCAGGTGGGCAATGCGTGAGGTCAGCGGCGTGTAGATTTCGGTGTCTTCATGCACGTCGATCGCCAGGTTCACCGTGGACAGCTCCGCCAATGGCGTCTGGCTCGGGCACAGGGTAATCAGCGAAGCGCCGCTCTCACGCACCAGGTTGGCGGTGATCAGCAGGTCTTTGGAACGACCGGATTGGGAAATGCAGATGGCCACGTCTGTGGGCTTCAAGGTCACCGCCGACATCGCCTGCATGTGCGGGTCGCTATAGGCCGCGGCGGTCAGCAGCAGGCGGAAGAACTTGTGCTGGGCATCGGCCGCCACCGCGCCGGACGCACCGAAGCCGTAGAACTCGACGCGCTGGGCCTGGGACATTGCGGTCACGGCCTTTTGCAGCTCCACCGGGTCGAGCTTCTCACGCACTTCCATCAGGGTGTGCAAGGTGGTGTCGAAGATTTTCAGGCTGTAGTCGGCGACGGAGTCGTCTTCATGGATTGCAAACTGGCCGAAGCTCGCACCAGCAGCCAGGCTTTGCGCCAGCTTGAGTTTCAGATCCTGAAACCCGGAGCAACCAATGGCGCGGCAAAAGCGCACGATGGTCGGCTCACTGATGCCCACGCTGTGGGCCAGGTCGGCCATGGAACTGTGCATCACGGCCGCAGGGTCAAGCAGCACATGATCGGCAACCTTGAGTTCCGATTTGCGTAACAGGTGGCGCGACTGGGCGATATGTTGCAACAGGTTCAAAGGGCAGGACTCTTGTTATTGGCAGACGCCAGGGATGTAGCAAGCTTGTAGTTATACTACAAGAATTGTCGTTTTGCCCGTCCGATGCATCACTAAATCGCCCCGCTCCCCCCCTGATTCAGCGGGCAGGCGCTATGTAGCCATAAAGGCGGCCTACGCTGCGTTAAGAAAAATCTGCATTTTTACGTAACAAATCCGCCAGCCCTTCGGCCCGCATGGGCGGGCTGATCAGGTAACCCTGCACCTCGTCACACTGCTCGCCGCGCAGGAAATCCAGCTGCTGCTGATCCTCCACACCTTCGGCCACTACCTTGAGCGCCAACCCGTGGGCCATGGCGATGATCGCGCGGGTGATCGCCGCATCTTCGCGTCCCTGGCCAAGCCCGCGGATAAAGGCCTGGTCGATCTTTACGTAGTCCACCGGGATGCGCTTGAGGTAGCTGAGGGATGAGTAACCGGTGCCAAAGTCGTCGATGGCCAGCTTCACCCCCAGGTCGCGCAATTGCTGGAAGGTGGCGATGATGTGTTCAACGCTGTCGAGCAACTGGCTTTCGGTCAGTTCCAGCTCCAGGTATTGCGGGTCCAGTGCGGTTTCTTCCAGCACTTGGCGTACCAGGCTTACCAGCTTGCCCTGACGCAGCTGATGCACCGACAAGTTGACCGACACGCGAATCGGCGCCAGCCCCTGGCGCTGCCATTCGCAGGCCTGCCAGCAGGCCTGGCGCAGCACAAATTCGCCCAACGGCACGATCAAGCCGGTTTCTTCCGCCAAACCGATAAAGTCACCCGGCGGCACCATGCCCCACTGCGGATGCTCCCAGCGGACCAACGCCTCGGCAGCGTTCAGTTTGCCAGTGGCCAGGCACAGCTTGGGTTGGTAGAACACTGTGAGCTGACGCTCGTCGATGGCTTTGCGCAGGTGGTTTTCCAGCTGCAAACGCTCCAGGGTGCTGGCTTGCAGGCTGTCGGTGAAGAACTGGAAATTATTCCCGCCCAAGTGCTTGGCATGCTGCATCGCCATATTCGCTTGGCTGACCAGCGCAGAAATTTCCCGCGCGTTATCCGGCAATAGGCTGACGCCCATCGAGGCGCTGACCACCAGTTCATGCCCCTCCACATTCACCGGCACGCGCAATTTCGCCAGCAGCCGGGTCGCCACCCGCGCCAGGCTCGATAAGTTGCCATAGGCGTCGAACAGCACGGCGAATTCATCCCCGGACAGGCGCGCGATGGTGTCAGCCTCCGGCAGCGCGTTGATCAAGCGCCGTGCCATTTTTTGCAGCAGTTGGTCAGCCACTTCATGGCCCAGGCTGTCATTGAGCAATTTGAAGCGGTCGAGGTTGATATGCAGCAGCGCCAGGCTGCGCCCGCCTTGGCGCACGCGCTGGTGAGCTTCGCGCAGCCGTTCGCGAAACAGCGAACGGTTGGCCAGGCCGGTCAACTCGTCGTAGTGAGTGAGGTAGCGCATACGCTCTTCAGACTCGCGCCGCGCCGACAGATCGGCGAAGAACCCTACAATATGGCTGACATTTCCCCGTACATCGCGCACCACGTTCAGCTGTAGCCATTGCGGGTAGAGTTCGCCATTCTTGCGCGTTTCCACCAATTCGCCCTGCCACGTGCCGTGGCTGAGCAATGCCTGGCGGATCAGCGGGAAGTGGCGCCGGGCATCGCGACTGCAGGGCAGTTCCACGACGTTGCGGCCAAGCATGTCGTCGATGTCAAAGCCGGTGACGCGGCTGAACGCCTGGTTCACGGCGATCAACGCATAGTTCGGGTCGAGGATCACAATGCCTTCGCTGGCCGCCTCGAACACCGTCGAAGCCAGGCGCTGCTGCTCTTCCACCGCCTTGGCGGCACTGATGTCACGGCGCGTGCCGAGCATACGGATGACTCGGCCACTGGGCGTGCGCTCCACGGCGCGCCCGCGGTCTTGGATCCACACCCAATGCCCATCGCCATGACGTATCCGGTATTCCACCTGATAGTCCTCGCTGCGGCCTTTGAGATGCTCCACCAACGCGTGCTTGAGCAAGGGCAGATCGTCGGGGTGCAGGCGCGGTTTGAGGTGGCTGAGCATCGCCGTGACGTATTCGGGCTCCAGGCCAAACAACTCCTTGAGCTGGGTGTGGTGGACCTCGTCGGTTTGCAGGTTCCAGTCCCACAGGCCCAGTTCACTGGCTTGCAGGGCCATGGCCAGGCGCGCTTCGCTTTTACTCAAGGCGAGACTGGCAGCATCCAGTTGCTGGCTGCGTTGCGCCACACGGTCTTGCAGGCCGACCTGGGCTTCACGCAAGTCCTGCTCCACCTCGCGGCGCTGCTCGACTTCGCGCACCAGCTCCTGGTTCAACTGCTCACTGCGTTGCTGCGCCTGCTGTAGATGCTCGATCAGGGCCTGGTTCTGGAAACGGCGCAACAGCCCGCGCTGGATCAGGCGGTTGACCTGCCACGCGACCAGGCTCAGGGACGCCAGTAGGATCAGGCCGAGTACGCCCCAGCCTTGTTGCTGCGGGGTGCCATCCCAGAACAGGTAGACGATGGCCGGCACCAGGCACGGCAAGGCAAACGACAGGTAGGCCCACAGGCTCACGGCATAGGCCACGCTGGCCGACAAGGTGGCGGCGCCAATCAGGCCAAACACCCAGGCCTGATGCATGAAGCTGTCTGTGGGCACCAGGGCAATGGCCGCAACGGAGAGGGTCAGGCCACTGACCGCCGAGCCGAGCATGAACATACGCCGCCACACGGGCTGGGCCTGGCGGCTGGGCATGGCCGAGTCAAAGGCCGCCACTTGGATCACGCGCATTGCCACCAGGGCGAGCAGCCAGAGCAGCCAGACGCTGTCCAGCAGGTACTGATCGGGGTTCCACAGCAGCCAGGCGCAGACCAGGCCATTGACCAGCATCAACAGCGTCGGCAGCAACGAACCCTGATACAGCAGGCGTGTGCGCTCAACCGCGATTTCGGTTGCATAGTGTTTATGGATGACCTGTGCTGGGGCCGGCG
Organism: Pseudomonas sp. PA-4-8C; assembly: GCF_021606625.1. Taxonomy (NCBI): domain Bacteria; kingdom Pseudomonadati; phylum Pseudomonadota; class Gammaproteobacteria; order Pseudomonadales; family Pseudomonadaceae; genus Pseudomonas; species Pseudomonas sp. PA-4-8C. The sequence continues at coordinate 58,876 of NZ_WKCD01000002.1, read as the reverse complement.
AGAGGCCAAACAGGTCGGTGCTAAGGGTCATAGGCGGTGTTCTTATAATGGTGAGCCCGAAACGTCGACGGAGCATACACAAGCAAGCGCCCGGGCCAAACTGCTACAAGTCATAAAAAACCTGTTGCGATTGGCCGCAAACCTTTGGCCCAGACCGCTTGGGCAAGACACGGCACGGGCTGCGGCCGATGACCAACCGGTCATCACCCACGCCAGAATGTACGCCCCCGGCGCTAGCGTGCAGGCGTTTTGCATCGACCATCCGGCATTGGGATTTGCCCAGGCCCCCCAAGGCCCATAGAATGCGTCGATGCGCGATGATCTCTCTCTTTTGCTGAACTCCCTCAACGATGCCCAACGCCAGGCCGTAGCGGCCCCCGTTGGCCGTCAGTTGGTCCTGGCCGGTGCTGGCTCCGGTAAAACCCGAGTGCTGGTGCACCGTATCGCCTGGTTGATCCAGGTCGAAAACGCGTCCCCGCATTCCATCCTGTCGGTGACCTTCACCAACAAGGCCGCTGCCGAGATGCGTCATCGCATCGAGCAGTTGATGGGCATCAGCCCGGCCGGCATGTGGGTGGGCACCTTCCATGGCCTGGCGCACCGCCTGTTGCGGGCGCATTGGCAGGAAGCGGGGCTGAGCCAGACCTTCCAGATTCTCGACAGCGACGACCAGCAACGCCTGGTCAAGCGCGTGATCCGCGAGCTGGGCCTGGACGAACAACGCTGGCCGGCGCGCCAGGCGCAGTGGTTTATCAACGGCCAGAAAGACGAAGGCCTGCGCCCGCAACATATCCAGGCCAGCGGCGACCTGTTCCTAGCCACCATGCGCAGCATTTATGAAGCCTATGAAGCGGCCTGCGTGCGCGCCGGCGTCATCGACTTCTCCGAACTGCTGCTGCGTGCCCTCGACCTGTGGCGCGACAACCCCGGTTTGCTGGCCCATTACCAGAAACGCTTCCGCCACATTCTGGTGGACGAGTTCCAGGACACCAACGCCGTGCAGTACGCCTGGTTGCGCCTGCTGGCCAAGGGCGGCGACAGCCTGATGGTGGTGGGCGATGACGACCAGTCGATCTACGGCTGGCGTGGCGCGAAAATCGAGAACATTTACCAGTATTCCGAAGACTTCCCGGACGCGGTGACCATCCGCCTGGAGCAGAATTACCGCTCCACCGCCGGCATCCTCAAGGCTGCCAACGCCTTGATCGCCAACAACACCGGGCGCCTGGGCAAAGAGCTGTGGACCGACGGCGGCGAAGGCGAAGCGATCAACCTGTACGCAGCGTTCAATGAGCACGATGAAGCGCGATACGTGGTCGAAACCATCGAAAGCGCACTGAAAACCGGCCTGGCCCGCAGCGATATCGCGATTCTGTACCGTTCCAACGCCCAATCGCGGGTGCTGGAAGAAGCCTTGCTGCGCGAACGCATCCCGTACCGCATCTACGGCGGCCAGCGCTTCTTTGAACGTGCCGAAATCAAGAACGCCATGGCCTACCTGCGCTTGCTGGAAGGCCGGGGTAACGATGCGGCGCTGGAGCGGGTGATCAATATCCCGGCGCGTGGCATTGGCGAGAAAACCGTCGAAGCGATCCGCGACCATGCGCGCCATGCCGATGTGTCGATGTGGGAAGCCATGCGCTTGCTGATCGCCAATAAAGGCCTGACCGGCCGTGCTGCCGGGGCGTTGGGGGTGTTCGTCGAGCTGATCGAGAACCTGGCGGCCAAGTGCGCAGAAATGCCGCTGCACCTGATGACCCAAACTGTCATCGAGCAGTCCGGGCTGATCGCCTATCACGAAGCGGAAAAGGGTGAGAAAGGCCAGGCCCGGGTAGAAAACCTTGAGGAACTGGTCAGCGCTGCTCGTGCGTTCGAAAACACCGAGGACGACGAAGAGCTGACGCCGCTCGCCGCCTTCCTGGGCCACGCCTCGCTGGAAGCCGGCGATACCCAGGCCGATGAGCATGAAGACAGCATCCAACTGATGACCTTGCACAGCGCCAAGGGCCTGGAATTCCCTTACGTGTTCCTGGTGGGCATGGAAGAAGGCCTGTTCCCTCACAAGATGAGCCTGGAAGAACCCGGCCGCCTTGAAGAAGAGCGCCGCCTGGCCTACGTGGGCATTACCCGGGCGATGCAGAACCTGGTGATGACCTACGCCGAGACCCGACGGCTGTACGGCAGCGAAACCTACAACAAGGTGTCGCGCTTCGTACGTGAGGTGCCGAAGGGGCTGATCCAGGAAGTACGCTTGTCCAACAGCGTCAGCCGCCCGTTTGGCGGTGGCCAGCAACAGAATTCCAGCAGCCTGTTTGCCGGCTCCGAAATACCAGAAACCCCGTTCAGCCTGGGCCAGCAGGTCAAGCATGCGATCTTCGGCGAAGGCGTGATCCTCAACTTCGAAGGCGCAGGCGCCCAGGCGCGGGTGCAGGTGAACTTCGCCGAGGGCAGCAAGTGGCTGATGATGGGTTACGCCAAGCTCGAGGCTATCTGAACCCCATTCCTGCAGGAGCGAGCTTGCTCGCGAAGAACGCCCAGACAATGCGCTCATCCAGAATGCCCGCGTGATCGTTGACGATTTTCGCGAGCAAGCTCGCTCCTACGGGAAGATACGGCCGCGCCCTTGTATTTCACGCGTGCGGGCCAATATCTGTAATTAGTCCTACAGACCCTTCGGATTTGGTCTTACGCAAAAGCCCGAAACATTATGCCGCTAGCCACTGCCACGACACCTGTGCAACATGGCGCGCGTGCAATCCACAAATGGGAATTCCCTATATGAAACGTTTTCTTAGCATCGCCATGGCGTTGTGCATCGGCCTGACGATGAGCCTCGACGCCAACGCCAAACGCTTCGGTGGCGGCAAAAGCTCGGGCGCGGCACCGACTCACCAGACCAGCCAAATGGCTCCATCCGCCGGTGCGGGCGGTGCTGCGGCGACTGCAGGCGCAGCCGGTGCCGCTGGCGCTGCTGCCAAGGCCGGCGGTGCTTCGCGCTGGCTGGGCCCACTGGCCGGCATCGCCGCCGGTGGCCTGCTGGCGTCCATGTTCATGGGCGACGGCTTTCAGGGCATGCAGATCTTCGACATCCTGATCATGGGCGTCATCGCCTTTTTGGTCTTCCGCTTTATCGCCGCCCGTCGCCGCAAGCAGCAGGAGCACCTGGCTCCAGCCGGCGCGCCAATGCAGCGTGAAGCGTTCGAACAGAAGCCTGCCATGGGTTCGATCTTCGGTGGTTCGGCAGCTCCTGCCGCCCGTCCGGTGATCAACGCACCGGCCTGGTTCAACGAAGAGCGTTTCGTCGAAGCGGCCCGCAGCCACTTCCAGTCCCTGCAACAGCACTGGGACGCCAACGAAATGGACAAGATCTCCGAGTTCGTGACCCCGCAGCTGTTGGAGTTCCTCAAGCGCGAACGTGCCGAGATCGGTGACGCCTTCCAGTCGACCTACATCGACGACCTGCGCGTACAGCTCGATGGCGTGGATGATCGCGCCGACAAGACCATCGCCACCCTGACCTTCAGCGGTGTGTCGAAGTCCTCGCGTTTCGACCAGGGCGAAGTGTTCAGCGAAAGCTGGAACATGGAACGCGCCCAGGGCGACGACCAGCCTTGGCTGGTCGCCGGTATCCGCCAGAACGGTTAATACCTGCGCGGTTGAGCAAGCGGTAACAAAAACCCCGGACATGTCCGGGGTTTTCTATTTCACGGTTGCACTTATAGCGAGCTACTGTATAAAACGCCCCTATAAACCGCGCCATCTAGCAAGAGGATCCCGGCCGTGGAAGAAATCATCGAACAACTGCGTGAAGCCAACGAACCGGTCCCGGTTCCTTTGGAGCTGCCTGACGAAGACCAACTGGTGGAAATCGAAGAACAACTGTTCATCGACATCCCCTTTGTCTTCCGCGAATTCCTGCTGACCGTCAGTGACGTGGTCTATGGCAGCCTGGAGCCAGTGACCGTCACCGACCCGCAGTCCCACACCTACCTGCCTGACGTTGCCGCCAACGCCTGGGATGCCGGTGTTGATCGCAGCCTGATCCCTATCTGCCAGGACGGCGATGACTACTACTGCGTCGAAGAAGACGGCACCGTGGTGTTGTGGTCTGCCGAAGAAGAACTCGTCCAGGAAGAAACCTGGGAATCGGTGTGGCACTGGGCGCGGGACGTCTGGCTGGAAAGCTGAGTCCCTTGTAGAAGCCGAGCTTGCTCGCGAGAAACCTGAGGGCGCCGCTTTGTGTCAGGTTTCCCGCGTTATCGTTAACAATCTTCGCGAGCAAGCTCGCTCCTACTGTGCATCCTTGTGGTTATCCAGCGTCTCCAGCAACGCAACCTGCATCCGCGTATGCACACGGATAAACCAGCGCCAGAGCACTGCAGCCACCGCCGCCGTGACCACGGCAATCAGCACCAGCAACTTGTTGGTCGGCAGAATACTGGCCGACAAGGCTGCCAATAGCAGGAAGATCACCAGCAGCGACAAGATCGGGATCAGCTCGGCAATCACCCGTCGCACACGCTGGGTATGCCGTCCGGCCATTTCCGGCTTCACGCTCATCTCCGCCAGCAGCATCGACAACGCCTTGAGCTTGCGATACGCCGCAATCAGAAACGGCAACGACACCAGCAGCGCCCCGCCCCAGATCAACGCCTTCTGCCAGCTCTGATCGCTGACCCAGCCCTCCAGATACCCACCGATGCGCTCCGCGAAAAAGCTGCCGGCAAAGAAGATCGCGATCACCAACGCCAGGTTTACCCCGACCTGCAGGATGATCTTGCGGATCATAGCGGCCAACATCGCCCCCTCGCCCTGAGGCGAAATGCTGCGCAGCCATTCGCCATACATGCCGAACACTCGGCTCATACGCTTGGGCATCACCGCCGCGATCTTCAACGACAGTGGGTCCGCGCCACGAATCAGGTAGGGCGTGAGCAGCGTGGTGATCGCCGAAACGGCCACCGCCACGGGGTACAGAAAGTCGCTGGTGACCTGCAGGGTCATCCCCAGCGCCGCGATGATGAAAGAAAACTCGCCAATTTGTGACAGCCCCATACCCACCCGCAGCGAGGTGCGACCATCGTTGCCGGCGATAAACGCGCCCAGCCCGCAAGACAGCATCTTGCCCAGCACCACGGCCACGGTGATCACTGCAATGGGCCAGGCGTATTGCAGCAGGATCTGCGGGTCGATCATCAAGCCAATCGCCACGAAGAAAATTGCGCTGAACATGTCGCGAACGGGCTCGATCAGGCCCTCGATCTTAATCAACTGGCGGGATTCAGCCATGATCGCGCCAATCAGAAAGGCCCCGAGCACCATGCTGTATTCCAACTTCACCACCAGCAGGCAGAAACCGAAACACAGGCCCAACACGGTGATCAGCAGCATCTCGTTGCTTTCGAACTTGGCCACATAGGCCAGCAGGCGCGGCACCAGCAAAATACCAATCACCAGGGCGACGATCATGAACAACGAGAGCTTGCCGACCGTGGAGAACACCTCGCCGGAGCTGACCGTGCCACTGACGGCAATGCTCGACAGCAAGGCAATGATGCCGATACCCAGGATGTCCTCGACAATCAGCACGCCGAAAATCAGCTGGGCGAACCGCTGGTCTTTCATCTTCAGGTCGTTGAGGGCCTTGACGATAATGGTGGTCGAGGAGATCGCCAGGATCGCGCCGAGGAACAGCGAGTCCATGGTGCTCCAATCGAACCAGCGGCCGATCTCGTAGCCGATCCAGATCATCAGCACGATTTCCAGGAACGCCGCGATAAACGCCGTAGCTCCTACCTTGAATAGCTTGCGCAGGCTGAATTCCAAGCCCAGACAGAACATCAGGAAGATAACCCCCAACTCGGCCAGGGTCTTGATCGTGTCTTCGTCGTGGATCAGGCCAAACGGCGGGGTGTGGGGGCCGATAATGAAGCCGGCGACGATGTAGCCCAACACCACCGGCTGCTTGAAGCGGTGAAACAGGATGGTGACCACCCCTGCCACCAGCATGATCACGGCCAAGTCCTGGATAAAGCTGATGGCGTGCATGGCGAGGGGCTCCTTGAGGGTGCCGGCACTTTTCCTACTTCCGGCCGCGCCTTTGAAGGGTCGGAAAAGTCTGCCTTGATCGTAAGAAAAGCCCTGAGAAGGGCTTTTGAAGGGTAACACCGCGACTTCTGCTGGAAAGCCGGTGCAATATATGGAAACAGATCGCTGCGCGCGTGACGGCAAGCCGCCTGACGGCGTCCCGTTAGGGATGGCGCTGCAAAGACTTTGAGTACCCGCAGAGGTGCCTTCCCCCCAACCAATGCCTACAACCCGTGAGTGTGCTATGGAACCCGGAAACGCCCAGCTGTCGATGACGGTACTGATGACCCCTGACATGGCCAACTTCTCTGGCAATGTGCACGGCGGCACGCTGCTCAAGTACCTCGACGAAGTGGCCTACGCCTGCGCCAGCCGTTATGCCGGTCGTTATGTGGTCACGCTGTCGGTGGACCAGGTGATTTTTCGCGAGCCGATTCATGTCGGTGAACTGGTGACCTTCCTGGCGTCAGTCAACTACACCGGCAATACGTCGATGGAAGTGGGCATCAAGGTGGTGACCGAGAACATCCGTGAACGCTCGGTGCGCCATACCAACAGCTGCTTCTTCACCATGGTGGCCGTGGACGACCAGCGCAAACCTGCCGCCGTACCGCCCTTGCAGCCGCAGAACAGCGAGGACAAGCGCCGCTTTGTGCAGGCTCAGCAACGTCGGCAGATTCGCCAGGAACTGGAAAAGCGCTACCGGGAAATCAAAGCCGACGCGCCGTAAACTCCAAGCGGCGAATCAACTCAAAAAAATGTGGGAGCGGGCTTGCCCGCGATAGCAGTGGTTCAGTCGACATCGCTTTGACTGAGATACCGCCATCGCGGGCAAGCCCGCTCCCACATTGGGTTTTGTGTGCTTACAGGCTGATCGGTGTGGCTTCGAAGCGCACACGAGGGTGGGCAATACGGTCCTGGGCCCGCACCAGTTCCAGTTCATAACTGGCGCAGGCCTGGGTTTCCAGCAGCACTTCATGCACGGCCGCAGCGGTGAACTCAAAAGCGGCCACCAGGCTATCCCCCAACAGTACCCGCGCCAGGAACAGCCCGGACGTCAGGTCGCCCACGCCCACTGGCTGACGCGGAAACGCCAGCAGGGGCCGACGCAAGTGCCAACTGCCGTCGGCCGTCACCAACAGCATTTCAAACCCTTCTGGCAGTTTGCCTGGGTAATCCAGGTGCTTGACCAGCACCGCCTTGGGCCCACGCGCCAGCAAGGCCTTGGCCATCGCCAGGCAATCGAACAGCGATTGCGGCTTGCGCCCGGCAAAGCTGTCCAACTCCAGTTGGTTGGGGCACAGGAAGTCCGCCATGGCGGCAGCCTCATCCAAAAGGAAATCGCTGACCTCCTGCGGCACGATGCAGCCCTTTTCCGGGTGGCCCATCACCGGGTCGCACAGGTACAGCGCCTTGGGGTTGATCGCCTTGATGCGCGCCACACCGCTGAGGATGGCGCGGCCCTGGTCTGCACTGCCCAGGTATCCGGACAGCACCGCATCACAGTTACCCAGCTCGCCGATCGCGGCAATGCCCTCCACCAATGCAGGAATTTGCTGCGGCGCCAGCACTTCGCCCGCCCACTGTCCATACTGTGTGTGGTTGGAGAACTGCACCGTGTTGAGCGGCCAGACGTTCACCCCGACCCGCTGCATGGGGAACACGGCGGCGCTGTTTCCGGCGTGGCCGAAGACCACATGAGACTGGATCGCAAGCAGGTGAGGTGTACGTTTCATGCGGGAGATTTCCGTAAAACCGTTGAATTTCTGGCCGAGCAGTATGCGACTAAACGCAGCCTGTACGACAGACCGGCGACACAGTTAAGCTGCGCTCACTTTGTTGGAGTTCATGGAATGCTGACCCTGGGAAACATCTTCGTCTTGATGCTGCTGGCCACCGGCGCCGCCTGGGTTTGGCACAACCACGGCCTGCGTGAACGGGCGTTGGCGCGGGTCAAGCAGCATTGCGCCAAGCTCGATATCGAGCTGCTTGACGGTGCCGTGGCGCTCAAACGCATCGGTTTCGTCAAGGATGCCAATGGCCGTCGACGCCTGGCGCGCATCTATAATTTCGAGTTTACGGTAACCGGCGAAACCCGGCATGCCGGGGTCATCACCCAATTCGGCGCCCACAGCGCGCAGATCGAACTGGCGCCCTACCCGTTCGAAACCAAAGAGCCGCTGCCCAGCGCCGAGATCATCGAATTGAGCCAGTGGCGCCAGGACCACGCCAGCAAGAAACATCAGTAACGGCAGGCTGCCAGGGCGCTCTGCAATGCGGCCACGTCCTGTGGTGCGCTGAAGATCAATTCAACACGTGAATCGCGCCGCCAAGCGCTGGGTTGCCAGTGCAGTGGACTGTTATCCACCGCGTTGGCGGACACCCAGCCGTCAACACTGTGGATAACCAATTTGGCCCGGCGCCAGCCCAAACTCGATAGCCACTGATGCAGACGGCTAACATCGAATCGCTGGCTTGGGTGCCAGCGCCAGCCGATGCTCCAGCCGCCCTCCTGGCTCTGACTCAGACAGATCGGCAGCCCCGGGTCGCTCCAGATCGCCGGCATTTGCCCCACCGCTTCAGGAACGCCGAAATTATCCACAGCTACTTGGGCCTGTGCTTTCAAACCGGGCAACCGGTCGAGTGGCAGTTGCGCCTGGCGTGTCCAATGGAGCGGGCAATCGGGTAATTGCGCTTCAATCGCCTGACGTTGCGCTGCGGTCAGCGTCTCGTCCTTGTTCAGCACCAGCAGGCCGGCACTGGTCAACGCCTCCTGTTGTGCCTGCGGCAACGGCTTGCCGGCCGCCAGAGCCTGGGCATCGAGTACCAGCACACAAGGCTGTACCGCCAGCACGTTTTGCCATGGCGCCTGCCGCAGTTGCTTGAGCAATTGCGCCGGATGGCCCAGGCCTGAGGGTTCAATAAACAGCCGGTCCGGCTTGGCCTTACGCAACAAGCGGCCCAGCCCTACCTGGAACGGTGCGCCGTTCACACAACACAGACAGCCGCCCGCCACCTCGCCCAGGGCGATACCGTCATCGTCCTGGGTAAGTAAGGCAGCATCCAGGCCGATCTGGCCGAACTCGTTGATCAGCACCGCCCAGCGCTCGTTGGCCGGGCGCTGGGCAAGCAGGTGCTTGATCAGGCTGGTCTTGCCGGCGCCCAAGGGCCCGGCAATCACATGGGTAGGAATGTTCTGCAGCATAAGAGGCATGGTTCAGGCCGTTTAGAGCGTTTGATCCTACGCGGTTATGCCAGCCAATCCAGCGTCAGGATCAACCGTCGCTCATCGGCCTTGAGCGCCGGCGAGCGGTGGATCAGGCCATGCCCTTCATTGCCGTGCCATTTGGTGCCTTTGAGCAGCGCCACCTCACCGCAATGGATCTGCTCGATGCGCTCCGTGGGCTCGGCATCCACCTGGCTCAATGCGCGCCGGTCCATGACGCCTTCACGCAACCATTGGCTGCCGATACCGGCGTAGGTGGTGATCAGCCGAACCGGTACGTGATCGACGTGAAAACGCGGGCACATGGCCTTGTCCAATAGCCGTAGACGCACGCCGATGCGCTTGGCGCCCAGCAGGCAGGCGAATGCACTGATCAGCCACGACACATCGGCGATAAACCCATCGTAGCCTTCAAGATCGCGACAGCTGGACGCCAAACCCTGCAAGTTCGGCACGGAGTCTTCGCTAACCAACTCGACCACCAAGGACTCGGCCAACGGTTCATTGAGCGCCACCAGCAAAGCGCCAAACTCAGCGATATGCAGGGGCAGTTGGCGCTGCCAGATGGCCAGGTTGACGCCGTCATTGAGGATATCGGACAGCGCCAGCGGCGTTTCCCCATGTGTCTGGCGGATGACGGGGCGCAGGGGGATGACCGGGGCCAACATCAGGCGACCTGCTCATACCAAGGGCCAAACGGGTCGGGCAGCTGGCGCCAACCTTCGACACCCAGGGCCATTTCCTCATCGTTGAGCAAGCAGGCGTCCAGCTCGGTACGCATCTGGGCAAAGTCGATGTTTTGCCCGATAAACACCAGTTCCTGGCGGCAGTCACCGGTACTCAATTGCCAGTTGGCCATGATCGCCGCCACGCTTTCTTCGTCCTGCGGCCACTGGCTTTTCGGCACAAAGCGCCACCAACGCCCGGCAAACCCATGACGCATCAAGCCACCCGCCTGGGACCAACTGCCCGCATCCTGATGTTTGCTGGCCAACCAGAAGAAACCTTTGGAGCGCAACAGCTTGCCGTTGACCCAGGGGCGGTCGATAAAGTCGAAAAACCGCTGTGGATGGAAGGGCCGGCGCGCACGGTAAGCGGTGGACGCTATGCCGTATTCCTCGGTTTCCGGCACATGCTCACCGCGCAATTCCTGCAACCAGCCCGGGGCTTGGGCGGCGCGCTCAAAGTCGAAACGGCCGGTGTTGAGGATCTTGTTCAGCGGCACTTCGCCCATGACCATCGGGATGATTTCCGCCTGGGCGTTGAGGCGCTCGAGGATGGCCATCAGTTCTTCGCGTTCGCGGCTGCTGATCAGATCGATCTTGCTGATCAGGATGACGTCGGCGAATTCGATCTGTTCGATCAACAGGTCGGTGATGGAACGTTCATCTTCTTCACCGAGGGTTTCGCCCCGTGAAGCCAGGCTTTCGGCAGCCTGGTAGTCGAGCAGGAAATTCATACCGTCGACCACAGTGACCATGGTGTCCAGGCGTGCAATGTCGGCCAGGCTTTGCTCGTTTTCATCGCGAAACGTGAAGGTTTCGGCCACGGGCAAAGGTTCGGAAATACCGGTGGATTCGATCAGCAGGTAATCGAACCGGCCTTCCTTGGCGAGCTTTCCTACCTCTTCAAGCAAGTCTTCGCGCAAGGTGCAGCAGATGCAGCCATTGCTCATCTCCACCAGCTTTTCTTCCGAACGATTGAGCGTGACATCACGCTGCACTTCGCTGCCGTCGATGTTGATTTCGCTCATGTCGTTGACGATCACCGCCACTCGCAGGTTGTCGCGGTTACGCAGGACATAATTGAGCAGCGTACTTTTACCGGCACCGAGAAAGCCGGACAACACGGTCACAGGGAGACGATTGGGCATCAGGTATTCCTCATCAAGGTTGGCCGGTCAAACTGCCCGTTTATGGCGTTCGCGCAGCTCTTCACGTTCTTTGGCTTCGATACATAAGGTGGCGGTGGGACGCAGCAGCAGGCGTTGCAGGCCGATGGGCTCGCCGGTTTCACGGCACCAGCCGTATTCGCCACGGGCCAGCAACTCCAGGGCGTCGTCGATCTTGTCCAACAGCTTCTTTTCGCGTTCCAGCAGGCGCAATTGCCACTGGCGTTGTTCTTCGGCACTGCCGATATCCGCCAGGTCGCTGTTGGTTTCCTGCTCGCGCAGTGCCTGGAACTCAGCATCGATACGGGCTTGCAGGTCATCGCGCTGAGCCAGCAACAGCTCGCGGAAGAATCGCTGTTGGGCCTCATTCATGTAGTCGGCCGCTGGTTGGGCCAAAAGATCGTGTTCGGTCATGGGAAACGGTTCGCGGGTCGGTCTGTGCTTTTATGTTATAGTATAACAATACAAATAAGCCAATCCCTCTTGCTCGCCGCGACGAAGGGCGCAATGCTGGGTCCCCTGCCTATGTTGAGAACCTCGATGAAATACCTGCTGTGCGCGCTGCTATTGGCAACTGCCGGGCCTGCCTGCGCCCAGGCACCCAGCCTGTTGGCCAAATGCACACGCAGCGCCAACCTGCTGGCGTGTGTGGACCCGTTGGGCAATGCCTATAGCGTGGCGACCGTCGGCAGCACTACCTACCTGCGCGGTTTCGAAGTGATCGGCAAACGCTATTGGGCACAGACCAACAGCCGTTATGGGCAACTGACGTTTTTTACCGGGCTGGCATCGGATGGCGAGGCGTGGGTCGGCTACACGCGGCGCGTGGGCTGGACCACCCTTAACCGGTTTTCCAGCTCAGGGGGCGCCAGCGCCAAGTTCACTTGCAGCCGAATGACCGGCTGTTAGACCTGGCTGTTTTTCTGCGCCTGCACCCAGGCCATGTAGCTGTTCATGGGTGGGTTCTTCTGAAAGTAACGTTTGAGGCCTTCGAAAAGACCATCCGCCACCGCCTGTTGATGACGCACCGTCACCAGCCGCTGGGCGTCGCGCGCATTGGAGATGAACCCGGTCTCCACCAGAATCGAGGGTACGTCCGGTGACTTGAGCACGGCGAACCCGGCCTGCTCCACACGTTTCTGATGCAGGCTGGTGATGTTCTGCAGGCTGCCCAATACCGAGCTGCCCAGTTGCAGGCTGGAGGCGATGGTCGCATTCATCGACATGTCGAGAATGACCCCGGCCAGCATCGGGTCCTTGTCCTTCAGATTGAGTAAGGTGGTGGCGCCCAGCAAGTCGGCGCCATTTTCGCGCTGGGCCATGAAACGTGCCGTAGCCGAAGTAGCGCCCCCTTCCGACAACGCATACACCGAGGCGCCCGACGCGGTCAGCCGTGGCGCGGCGTCGGCATGCACTGAGATAAACATATCGGCCTTGTGCTGACGGGCGATGTCCACGCGCTTGCGCAGTGGCACGAAGAAGTCGTCGTTGCGCACCAGTTTTACGTCAAAACCCTTTTCGCGCTTCAAGCGTTTAGCCAACAACTGAGCAATCGACAGCACCACATCTTTTTCGCGCTGGCCCTTGGAGCCAATCGCACCTGGGTCTTTGCCGCCATGGCCGGGGTCGACCACCACGATGATGTCGCGCTTGGGATGCGCCTTGTCTACCGGCGTCACCAAGGGTGCCGGCTCTGCGGCGATTTGACGGGGCGCACGGGTCGCGTTGGTCAAATCCAGCACCAGGCGATGGCCTTGGCCATCCTGGGGCGGCAGCACGAAGCTGTTGAGCTGCATGGGCTCGACCAGGTCCAGCACGATGCGCGTATCGCTCTTGCCGAAATGCCCGGAACGGATCGAGGTAATCCCACTGTTCTTCAACGCCAATTGGGAAAAGTCGCCGCTGAGCCCGGCTCCACTCAAGTCGATGATCAAGCGGTCCGGTGAGGCCAGGGAAAAGGTCTTGTATTGCACCGGGCCGCTGAGGTCGAACACCAGGCGCAGCTTATCGTCCGAGCGCCACAGGCGTGCATTACGAATCTGTGTGGCGTAAGCCCCCAAAGGCAAGGTGAACAGAGGGCTGACCAGCAGCAGGTTAAGGAGCTGACGTCTGTGCATGACATATACCGCAGATAAAGGAGCGTCCCTACTCGATATGACTGAACAAAGGCTGGAGCAGAAAATTCATCGTAGCTCGCATTGTTATACTATAACATGTCGAATTATTTCCAACGATGGACCTGCTTATGAACGCGCTGACTCTGCCGGATATCGCCGCGCAGGCTTCACGCCAAGCCTTGCCACTCGACTGGGTGGGGATGTGCGGCATCGCCTTGCCGATCCTGATTGACGGTCAACACCTGACCGCCACCGCCGACGCGGGTGTAAGCCTGGACGACGGCACGGCCCGTGGCATTCATATGTCACGCCTGTACCTGGCCCTGGAAATGCTTGATCAACAGCCGCTGACATCGGCACTGCTGCGTAATGTACTGCAGCGTTTTCTCGACACACATGAAGGTTTATCTAAGAACGCATACCTGCGCATCCACACCCAGCTGCTGCTTAAACGCCCTGCCCTGGTCAGCCCATTAGCCGGCTGGAAGACCTACCCCGTGAGCATCGAAGCGCGCCTGGAAAACCAGATGTTCCACGTGGAACTAAAAATTGACGTTACTTATTCCTCAACCTGCCCTTGCTCCGCCGCCCTCGCCAGGCAGTTGATTCAGCAGCAATTTGTCGATGATTTCGCCAATACGCCGTTGCAGCACGAAGCGGTGCTGGCCTGGCTTGGCAGTGCCAACGGCATCGTCGCCACACCCCATAGCCAACGCAGCAGCGCGCAGTTGCACGTTCAGTTGCAAGGTACTGACCTGCCGATAGTCGACTTGATCAACGCTGCCGAAGCCGCGCTCGGCACCGCCGTACAAACCGCGGTGAAACGCGCAGACGAACAAGCCTTCGCCCTGGCCAACGGGCAGAACCTGATGTTCTGCGAAGACGCCGCTCGCCGCCTACACCTCGCCTTGAAACGCTCGGATGCCATCAACGCCTTCCACCTCAAAGTGATCCACGCCGAAAGCCTGCACGCGCACGATGCCGTGGCTGAAAGCCGCTGGACGAGAGCTTCTGCATGATCACCTGCAACGCGTTGTGCTGGGGTGCCCCCGGGCAACCGCTCACCCCGGCACTGAATTTGACCCTGCAAAAAGGCAGCCTCACCGGCATCATCGGCGCCAACGGCACGGGCAAGAGCAGCCTGCTCAAAGTCATCGCCGGCCTGCAAAAGCCTTTGGCGGGAAAAGTCATCGTGGATGTTCCACGCCGTGGCGGCCTGGCCTTCTTGCCCCAGCAGCAACACTTGGACCGCCAGTTTCCTATCAGCCTGCAAGAACTGGTGGCTGCAGGTTTTTGGGGCACCCAACACACCGCTCAACAACGCAGCCAACGCCTGCAAGCGGTGCTGGAAGACTGGTGTCTGATTGGCCTGGAACACCGCCCCTTGATGGCACTGTCCGGCGGCGAATTGCAGCGCGCCCTGCTGGCACGCATGAGCCTGGCCGAGGCGCCGGTTCTGCTACTCGACGAACCTCATGCAGCCCTCGACGAGGACGGCCAGGCGCTGTGCTGGAAACACATCCATGCCTGGCACAGCGAAGGCCGCACCCTGGTGATCGTCTGCCATGACCTGGCCTCCGTGCGTCACCACACCCAGCACGTACTGCAGATCAAAAACACCGGCTGCCTATTTGGCCCCAGCAAAGAGCTGATCCGCCCGCAACCGCAGATGCAGGTGGCCTGAATGCACTTCACTGCCCACTTGTGGCTGCCGTTTCATGAGTTCGTTTTTATGCGCCGCGCACTCATCGGCGGTTTGGTGCTCGCTTGCAGCACCGCGCCGCTGGGGGTGTTTCTGATCCTGCGGCGCATGAGCCTGATCGGTGATGCGGTAGCCCACGGCATCCTGCCCGGCGCCGCTCTGGGTTTCTGGTTCGCCGGCCTGAGCCTGCCCGCGCTGACCCTCGGCGGCCTGGGTGCGGGACTGAGTATGGCCGGCCTGGCTGCGTGGATCACCCGCCGCACCGGGCTGCGCGAAGACGCCAGCCTCGCGGCCATCTACCCCATTTCTCTGGCCGCCGGCGTGCTGATCCTGGGCCTTGCCGGCAAGCGCCTGGACCTGCTGCACCTGCTGTTCGGCTCTGCCCTGGCCGTGGATCAAACCACCCTGACCGGCATGCTCTGGGTTTCGGGTTTCAGCCTGATCGCCATGGCGCTGATCTACAAACCGCTGCTATTGGACACCCTCGACCCGCTGTTCCTGCAAACGGTCAGCCGCCTCGGCCCCCTCGCCCATGGCGTATTCCTGACCCTGGTGGTGCTGAACCTGGTGATCGGTTTCCAGGCCATCGGCGCGCTGATGGTGGTCGGTTTGATGATGTTGCCGGCCATCGCCTCACGCTTCTGGAGTCGACGCCTGCCGGTGTTGATCGCAGTATCGGCGCTGCTGGGCTGCCTGTCGGTATGGTTGGGCTTACTGCTGTCGTTCTACTACTCACTGCCCAGTGGGCCGGCAATCGTGCTGGTGGCGGGCGCTGGGTATTTGTTGTCCGTGGTGTTCGGTCCGGTGCACGGTTTGTTGCGCCGCCCGCCTTTGCTCACATCCCAATGAGGTGTTTCCCCATGCGCGCTCTACTCGTGCTGTTCAGTCTGCTGCTACCGCTGTCGATGGCTCACGCGGCAGACAAACTCCAAGTGGTCACCAGCTTCAGTATTCTCGATGACATCACCCACCAGATCGGTGGGGAGCATATCCAGATCAGCAACATGGTCGGCCCGGACGCCGATGCTCATACCTATGAACCCACGCCGGATGACGCCAAGGCACTGCTCAAGGCCAAGGTCATCATCAAGAACGGCCTGGGTTTCGAGCCGTGGCTGGACCGCCTGGTCACCAGCACCGAAACCAAGGCAACGGTGGTCACCGCCAGCAAAGGCGTGATTTCCCACACCATGGACGAGGATGGCGAAACCATTCCCGACCCGCATGCCTGGCACAACCTGGCCAATGCCGAGATCTATGTGAGCAACATCACCAAGGCCCTGGTGGCCGCCGACCCGGCAAACAAGACCGCCTACCTGCGCAACAGCCAGGCCTACCTCAAACAAATCCATAGCCTGCTGGAAGAGGCCAAAGCCAAGTTCGGCGCCCTGCCACCGGGTAACCGCCGCATCGTCACCTCCCATGACGCCTTCGGCTACCTGGGTCAGGCCTATGGCATCCAGTTCCTCGCGCCCCAGGGCTTGTCCACCGAACGTGACCCTTCGGCTGCTGAAGTTGCCGCGCTAATCACCCAGATTCGCAAGGACAAGGTCAAAGCCGTGTTCATGGAAAACATCAAAGACTCACGCCTGCTCAAGCAGATCGCTGACGAAAGCGGCGCACAGATCGGCGGCACGCTGTACTCCGACGCCCTCGCCGCAGAAGGCCCGGCCAGCACCTTTCTCGGGCTGTTCGAATACAACCTCAACACCCTGTGCGCCGCACTGAGCCAGCCATGATCCGCAAAAATCCTTCCGGCGACCTGCCGGTGATTGCCGAATCGGCCTACGTCGACAAGACCGCGATCATCTGCGGCAAAGTCATCATCGGCGAGAACGTGTTCGTTGGCCCTTACGCCGTGATCCGCGCCGACGAAGTTGATGCCAGCGGCGCCATGGACCCGATCACCATCGGCGCCAACTCCAACATCCAGGACGGCGTGGTCATCCACTCCAAGTCCGGCGCAGCGGTGACCATCGGCGAATTCACCTCCATTGCTCACCGCTCCATCGTCCACGGCCCCTGTACGGTGGGCAACCGCGTGTTTATTGGCTTCAACAGCGTGCTGTTCAATTGCGCCGTGGGCGATGGATGCGTGGTGCGCCACAACTCGGTGGTCGACGGCCGCGACCTGCCCGCCGCGTTCTACGTGCCCTCCACGACGCGTATCGGCCCCAACACGGATCTGTCGCAGTTTCCGCCGGTGAGTGTCAGCGCCTCGGAGTTTTCCGAAGACGTGGCACGCACCAACGTCGACCTGGTACGCGGCTACAAAGCCCTGCAAAACGAGTTCTGAACCATGAGCCGCCTGCTGATCCGCAACGCCCGCCTGGTCAACGAAGGCCAGGTATTCGACGCCGACGTACTGATCGCCAATGGCCGTATCGAGAAGATTGCCACCAGCATTCAAGGCGATAACGAACCAGTGGAAATCGATGCCAACGGCCAGTGGCTGCTGCCAGGGATGATCGACGACCAAGTGCATTTTCGCGAACCCGGCGCTCCGGAAAAAGGCAGCTTCTACAGCGAGTCCCGCGCGGCGGTGGCCGGTGGCATAACCAGCTTCATGGACATGCCCAACACTCACCCGGCCACTTTGAGCCTGGAAGCCCTGGCCGATAAAAAGCGCCGTGCGGCACTGCATTCAGTGGCCAACTACGGCTTTCACTTTGGCGTGAGCAACGACAACCTCGACACCGTCGCCGCCCTCGACCCCCGTGAAGTGGCTGGGGTCAAAGTGTTCATGGGCGCCTCTACCGGCAATATGCTGGTGGACGACCCGCGCATTCTGAAGCGTCTGTTTGCCGAGGTGCCAACCATCCTGCTCGCTCACTGCGAACACACACCCAGCATCCTCGCCAACGAGCAACGCCTGCGCGAGCGCTTCGGCGAGCATATTCCCGCCGTGGCTCATCCGCTGATCCGCGATGCCGAGGCCTGTTATCGCTCGTCATCGTTTGCCGTGGAATTGGCCAAACGCCATGGCACGCGCCTGCATGTGTTGCACCTGACCAGCGCTCGCGAACTGGCGCTATTCGAAGACAAGCCCCTGGCCGACAAGCACATCACCGCCGAGGTCTGCCTGCACCACCTGCTGTTCGATGACCGTGATTACCACCGCCTCGGCCACCAGATCAAATGCAACCCGGCAATCAAGACCCGCGCCGACCGCGACGCGCTGCGCCTGGCGTTATTGAGTGATCGTCTGGATGTGATTGGCAGTGATCATGCGCCGCACACCTGGGCGCAAAAACAGTTGGGCTATCGTGACGCACCGTCAGGGCTGCCCCTGGTGCAGCATGCCTTGCCGGCGTTACTGGAATTGGTGGCCGACGGGCATTTGCCCCTCACCACATTGGTCGCCAAGACCAGCCACCGCGTGGCCGACCTGTTTGCCATTGCTGATCGCGGCTACGTGCGTGAAGGCTATTGGGCCGACCTGGTACTGATCAAACCGGAGCCTGCCGGCAAGCCGGTCAGCAGCCAACCGGTTCTCGCCCGCTGCGGTTGGACGCCCTTTGCAGAGCGCAGCTTTCGCCACAGCGTGAGTACAACGTTGGTCAGCGGCCACCTGGCCTGGCACAACGGCCAGGTGGTCAACAGTTGCCAGGGCTTGCCCCTGCAGTTTGGGCGTTAAGCGCGGGGTTTGACCGTACCGCAATCGTTGCCCAGCCACTGGGCATGGCTATCCAGGCTACCTTTTTGCTGGATACCGGTGGCATTGAACGTACCGTTGACGCTGGTGGTAAATTCTTTCTGGCTCTGGAACGTTGCTACCCCAGTACCCTGGGCTTTCGGGCAACTGAAGCGGAATTTCCACTGGTTGCCGCTCTTGTCGGTGACTTCCTGCTTGCAGCCCGATTGAGGGTCAGTCAGTGGGATCGAGTCGGAGGCAACCTGGGCCGGGGTCAGGCACACCTGCACGCCTTTACCGGCCATGTTGATGCCTTGCTTTTCGAGCATGGCGCGCTGTTCAGGGGTCATCTGTTGCTTGAGCTGACCGAGGATCAGCGACAAGTCCGGCAGGTCCTGGTTATCGACTTTCATATTGCTGGTGGTCAATTCCCACAAGCCCGGCGCCAGCATCTGCGCCTGCGCCGCCACAGGCAGCGACAAACCAACAACCATGGCCAAACCAAGCAGACGAGCATTCATCGGGTAACTCCTGGGTAATTGTGGGCGTTAGACGTCGCAAAGCAGCCAGCGTTGCATGGCAAATAAAATAGCGACATTCACAGCCGTTCATGGTCTGTTACGCACTGGACTGCCTGGAGTTACGTCGTTCATGGATTTCTTTGGCCCGCACCTGCTCGCCTACGTCATTGCCACGCTGCACTTTCTGGGAACGCTCGCCGCGATCCACGCAGTACTGACCGTGCGCACCGCACAAGGCTCGATCGCCTGGGCGTTGTCACTGATGTTCATGCCCTACCTGACGTTGATCCCCTACCTGATTTTTGGCCGCAGCACCTTCGACGCGTACATCCAGGCCCGTCGCCAGGCCAACCAGGAAATGCACACGGCCATCACCGAGTTGAACTGGCGCCCGTGGGTGGAGGAAGCGCTCGCAGCGCGCAACTCCAGCGCCTATGCCTCCTTGCGCGCCATGCCCAAGCTGGGCCGTATGCCGTGCCTGGCCAACAATGAAGTGCGCCTGTTGATCAATGGCGATGCCACTTTCGGCGCGATCTTCGAGGCTATCCGTCACGCAAAGACCGCCGTGCTGTTCCAGTTTTTCATCATTCACGATGACGAACTGGGCCGCCAGTTACAGGCCTTGTTGAAGGAAAAAGCCGCCCAGGGCGTAGCCATTTACGTGCTCTACGACCGCATCGGCAGTCACGCCCTGCCCCATCGTTATGTGCAAGCGCTGCGTGACGCTGGCGTGCAGGTCAAGGCGTTCGCCACCCGCAGTGGATGGCTCAATCGCTTCCAGGTCAACTTCCGTAACCATCGCAAGATCGTCGTGGTGGACGGCATCACCGGGTTTGTCGGCGGGCATAACGTAGGCGATGAATACCTGGGTAAAAAACCGCCGCTGGCGCCATGGCGCGATACCCATGTGCAGGTCACCGGCCCAGTGGTGGCGTGCCTGCAGGAGTCGTTTGCCGAGGACTGGTTCTGGGCCGCCCGGGAACTGCCGCCGCTGATCCTGCCGGACACCTACCCGGAGGACGGCGTGCTCTGCCAATTGCTCGCCAGCGGCCCGGCGGACCCTTATGAAACCTGCTCGCTGTTTTTTGTCGAGGCCATCCATGCCGCGACCGAGCGCGTATGGATCACCAGCCCCTACTTCATTCCCGACGAGGCGGTGTTTGCCGCCCTGCGCCTGGCGGTGTTACGCGGGGTAGATGTGCGCCTGCTGCTGCCGTCACGGCCCGACCATCGCATCGTGTACGCCGCATCCAGCCTGTATGCCAACGAAGCGGTGCGAGCGGGCGTGCGGGTGTTTCGCTACACGCCAGGCTTTTTGCATCAGAAGGTGGTGTTGGTGGACAGCGAAATCAGCGCCATTGGCAGCGCCAACATGGACAACCGTTCGTTCCGGCTGAATTTTGAGGTAATGCTGCTGACGGTGGATGAAGCCTTCGCCAGCCAGGTTGAACAGATGTTGCTGGATGACTTTGCCCTGGCCCATGAAGTCAGCCAGGAAGAAAGCCGCGAGACCCGTCGCCTGCAGCAACTGGGGATGCGCGTGGCGCGCTTGATCTCACCCATCCTCTGACAGACAACACACAACCCATGTGGGAGCTGGCTTGCCTGCGATGGCGGTGTGTCAGTCGACTCATCCGGTCCTGATACAACGCTATCGCAGGCAAGCCAGCTCCCACAGTTTCGATCTTCAGTGTCTGGAGATCAGCGGTAGAGATCTTCCCGCGTCCACGGCAGTTCATGCCCGCCATCGGCATGGGGTTTTACCGCCAATATCTGGTGCAGGTTGATCCAGCCACGGGCAAACGCGTAAGCGCAACCGGCCAGGTACAGCCGCCAGATACGTAGCGCCTGCTCAGGCACCATCTTCGCCGCCGCTTCCAGGTTGTCTTCCAGGCGTTCGCTCCAATGGTCCAATGTGCGGGCGTAATGCATACGCAGGCTTTCGACATCGACCACTTCCAGCCCCGCTTCGCTGATCTGGGCGGTCATCATCGCCAAGTGCGGCAGTTCGCCGTTCGGGAACACGTAGCGCTCGATAAACTCACCAGCGCCACGGCCCACGGGGCGGCCGTCGGTGTGCTTGGCGGTGATGCCATGGTTCATCACCAGGCCGCCTTCACGCACTGCGCCGAACAAGGTCCGGCAGTATTGCGCCAGGTTGGCGTGGCCGACGTGTTCGAACATGCCCACGCTTACCACTTTGTCGAAACGACCGTCCTGGGGCAGGTCGCGGTAATCGAGTAATTGCAGGTCGACCTGGTCTTGCAGGCCTTCGGCGTTCACCCGCTCCTTGGCCAGGGCCAGTTGTTCCTTGCTCAAGGTGATACCGAACACTTTTACCCCGAACTCCCGCGCGGCATAGCGCGCCAGCCCGCCCCAGCCACAGCCCACATCGAGCAGATACTCACCTGGCTGCAGCCGCAACTTGCGGCACAGGTGGCGGAATTTGTCTTGTTGGGCTTGGTCGATCGACTCGCTGCCGGTTTCAAAATAACCGCAGGAGTACGCCATGTCTTGGTCCAGCCACAGCTGGTAGAACTCGTTGGATAGGTCGTAATGGTAGGAAATGGCCGCGGCGTCGGTGGCCTTGTCGTGAATCGAGCGCACCGGACGACTCCCCTCGTCGTCATCGACCAAAGCGTGACTCAACTCGTCACATACCCTGATCACTTCGGTGATGGAGCCTTCCAGCTCCAGCTTGCCCTCGACGAAGGCTTCGCCGAGTGAGTCGAGCGTTGGATGGGTCAGCCTGGAGACAACCGTGGGGTCCTTGACCACGATGGTGACACTGGGCTCAGGGCCCAAGTTGAATTCATGGCCGTCCCAGAGTCGAAGACGCAGCGGTAGCTGAAGATTCTGTAAGGCCGGTGGAAGTTGCGCGAGCATGAGTAGTCCCCCCTTGTTTCAGACGTCTGCTGTGAGGGTAGACCATGCCAAACAAAGTAGGAAGCTATCGAATGAATAACCTCCTTCTATGGCGCTCGGCGCTCGAGCAAACCTTCCTGGACCCACTGTTTCAGCCAAGTGGCCGCTTGCAGCGACGCCCCCTCTGAATAAGTGACCGCCAGCTCAGTACACAGTTCTGAAAAATTCCAGCCCATGGTCACCATGCCCGACAGCGCACAGGCTTCAGCGGCTTCCAGGCTGCGGTAGTGGCAGCGGTTCTGGTTGCGCCACACCAGGCAGATTTGCGCCGGTTCCAGCGTCTGGCTGCCGGGGAAATCCGACTCATCCTTGCTGGCTCGCCAGATCGCCACCGTGTTGAAGCGGCAAAGCAGCTGCTGCACCGAAGGCGCCAGCGCAACCTGCAAGGTGGGCCAGTCTTCAGGCGCCAGGTGCGCCATGTCATTCAAGGTCAGCGGCTCCCCTTCGGCGGCGTCAAACGCCAAGGTGAACGCCCACTCCAGGCGTGCCAACTCAGCCAAAGGCGCACTTTGCGCAGCCATCAGATGCTCAACGATAAACATCGCAAAGCGCTCGCCCAACCAGCGCACGCTGTAATGGGCCGAGGGATAACGGCGGATGTAGGCCTCGGTCAGTGAGCAAAACTCCTCATCTCCCAGCCAATACCAGATGGCACCGAAGTCATGGCGCAGCACTTCTTGCAGACGCGACAGGTAAGCGTTGTGGTAAATCGCCAGGCCGGTGTCTACATCCAATGTCGGCCCTCCCAGCAAGGTGGCGGCAAAGCCACTGTTGGCCGCGGGTGCTTCGGATAATAGATGCTGCTCAAACGCCAACTGCCAGTCGATCAGGCGCATAACGCTCTCCGGGCCAAGGCGCTGGCACCCAACTCACGGGCTTTGTTCAACTCGGTGAGCAACTCTTCGAAGGGCGGAAAATGGTCATCGCGTTCCAGCAACGTCGACACCGGGCCCAAATGCTCCAGAGTTTGCTGATACAGCGCCCACACCGGGTCGCACACGGGATGGTCATGGGTATCGACCACATAGTCGCCATAGTCCATATGCCCCGCCAAATGCAGCTGGCGAATGCTTTCGGGTGGCAGGTTGCGAATGAAGGTCCAGGCATCAAAACCATGGTTACGTGCGCTGACGTAGACGTTGTTGACGTCCAGCAGCAACTGGCAGCCGCTCAGATGGGCCAAGGCGTTGAGGAACTCCCACTCGGTGAATTCATCCGCCTTGGAACGCACATAGCTGGAGACATTTTCCAGCACCAGCGGACGCTGCAACACGTCCTGCACCTGACGTACACGGCCGGCCACGTGGTAAAGGCTTTCTTCGGTGTAAGGCAGGGGCAACAAGTCATGTAGCTGGTGCGCACTACCGCGGCTCCAGCACAGGTGATCGGAAATCCACGCCGGCTGAATGCGCTCTGCGAGCTGTTTGATGTGGTTCAGGTAATCGGTATCGAGGGCATGCGGCCCGCCGATGGACAACGACACACCGTGCATCACCAAGGGGTAACGCTCGGCTATCGCATCCAGGTAGTACAAGGCCTTGCCGCCCTGTACCAAGTAATTTTCGGAGATCACTTCGAACCAATCCACGGCCGGCGACTGTTCAAGGATCTGGTGGTAGTACTCACTGCGCAAACCCAGGCCGTAACCCAGACTTGGAAGGGACGCGGACATGACTCACTCCTGGGCAAAGTGTCCGCAGCGGTGGCAGGCAGCCGCCGCGGTTGCACTCGTGTGCCGGTTACTCGCCGACTTTACCGCCAGCGGCGTCACAGGCCGACTTGGTCATGGCCTTGAAGCCCATCCCTTTGCACTCGCCCTGGCCCTTGCACGCGTGGTCCTTGGTTTTGCAATCGTTCATGCCTTTGCAGGAGGTCACGCCGTAGCAGTGCACGGTGGCGTCTGCGGCTTGTACCTGAGTGGCCACACCCGCGAACAGAGAAGCAGCGGCCATTGCGAGGGCGGCACCAGCAGCAGCGGATTTAATGCTCATTGTTGTATTCCTCATGATCAGTAGTGGAGCCGGTCTGAACGGATTGTTCAGTCTCGACACAGCACTAGAGTGAGGCCCCCTGTCGGCGTTACAGCCGTGAGCAAATATTTCTGAAATTATTCCTCAAGCTTTAACAGCGGCTCCTGGAAGCGCAGCAAACGCCCGGCATTACCCAACACCAGCAAGGTACTGAGGTTATGCAGCACCGCCGCGATCATCGCGCCCGCCGCCCCCAACCAGCCAAATGCGGCGAATACCACAATGGCCAGCGTCCAGCCCAAGCCAATGATCACATTGACCTGCAACGTCTGCCGACACTGGCGGCTCAAGCGCACACAGGTGCCCAGGCGGCGCAAATCGCTGCCGATCAGCACCACGTCCGCCGAGGCCAGGGCGATGTCCGCACCGCCCGCGCCCATGGCCACACCGACCACACCGGCCTTGAGCGCCAGGGAGTCGTTGATGCCATCGCCCACCACCATTGGCCTGAAGCCACTGCTGATTTCGCCCAGCACGCGGTTGAGCTTGTCTTCCGGCAGCGCTTGGGCTTCGACATCACTGATGCCCACGTCCAGCGCCAGGCTGTCGGCCACGCTTTGGCGGTCGCCGGTCAGCAGCAGTTGGCGGCCCAGGCCCAAGTCACGCAGCTCTTGCAGGGCCTGGCGCGCTTCGGGTTTGACGCTGTCGGCCAACAGCAGCCAGGCGAGGAACTCGCCGTTCAACGCCAGCCCGGCAATCGGGCCATCATGGGTGGGTACGGCGGTGGTGACGATGCCCAACTGTTCAAATAACTCCGGCCGTCCCAGCGCCGCTTCGCCCTGCTCGGTCTGGGCAACCACGCCCAGGCCCTGACGCTCGCGGATGTCGCTAAGAACAAGCATCTGCTCCTGGCTCGCCAACCCCGCCAACGCTCGGCTGACCGGGTGACTGCTCGCCGAACCGAGGCTGGCCGCCAGGTTCAGCAGCGCTTGGCGATCCGGCACGCGGGTCTCGATGGACTGCAAGCGCAGGGTGCCAAAGGTCAGGGTGCCGGTCTTGTCGACCACCAGTGAAGTCAGGTCGGCCAGCTCTTCGAGGAACGCCGAGCTGCGAATCAGGATGCCATGGCGCGCCGCCACGGCAATCCCGGCAATCGCCGTGGCCGGTGCCGACAGCACCAAGGCACAGGGGCACGCCGCTACCAGTACCGCGAGCATCGCCTGGGCGTCATTGGTGACAAACCAGGTGACGGCCGCCAGCAGCAACACCAGCACCATGTAGCTGCCGGCATAGCGCTCCAACAGCCGGGTGATCGGCGGCTTGGACCGCTCGGCGTTCTGCATCAGCGCAATGACTTTGCCCAACGTCGATTCGTTACCGGTGCGCGTGACCTCAAGGCGCAGCAGGCCATCGAGGTTGATCGCCCCACCAAACACCTGCACGCCCACGCTGGCTTCCAACGGCACCGACTCGCCGGTGATCGGCGCCGTGTCCAGGCTCGCCTGGCCGGACAACACCACGCCATCGGCCGGCACGCGGTCGCCGGCGCGCACTTCGACGATATCGCCGGTGTTCAAGGTGCCGTTATCCACTTCGGTGATGCTGCCGTCTGCCTGCACCAGGCGTGCGTGGCTGCGGGTGAGTTTGCCCAGGGCATGGATCGCTTCCTGGGAGCCAATCACGCTGCGCTCTTCCAGCACATGCCCAAAGATCATGATGATCGGCAGCAACGCGGCGGTGAGCAGATCGCCCGTGGCCCAGGCGCCGAGCATGGCCAGGGCGATCAATTGGTCGGTGATGCCGTGCAGGCTTGGAAAGCGCAGGCTGTACCAGGCTGAACGCATCACCGGCACCGCCACCAACAGCGAAGCCACGCCCAGCAGCAACTGGCTGACGCCGCTCTGGGCCGGCGCGAGCCAGCGCCACACCAGGCCCAGCATGAGCAAGCCCAGGGCGAGCATCGCCAAGGTCAATTGCCGGGCAGCGCTGCGCTGTTCGGCGGAGGTCAGCATGGGTGCGCTCATTGTTCGGCTCCCTGGATGATCAAGCGGGAGTCGTCTTTGGGATCGACGGTGGTTACCGAACCGGCCTGGCCGAGAATCTTCGGCAGGCGTTCACGGTACAGACGCAACAGCAAACCGGGGTCTTTGACCTGGGCGAGGCTGGCAACGGTAGCGGTTTGCGCCTGGGCATTGGCCAAGCGCTCGCTGGCCTGGGCATGGGCGACTTGCACCTGGCGGTCAGCCTCCTGGTTGGCGGTCTGGGTAAGTTTTTCCGCTTCAGTGCGGGCGTTGGCCACGGCTTTATCGGCTTGCTGGCTGGCGGTCAGTACGGCGTTGAACGCATTCACCGCCGGGCCTGGCAGGCTCGATTGCACATCGACACGGGTGGCTTCGATACCCAGCCCCAAGCCGCTGGCCGCCAACTCCGCCAGGCGTTTATTAATGCCTTGCACCAGGTCGCCGCGCAGCCGCTCACGGCGTTCGGCGGCGCCATTGTCGCTGCCGATCAGTTCCGGGCGGGCTACCAGGATGGTGTCCAGATCCCGCGCAGCGGTGAGGGCCACGGCGCTGCGTGTCACCAGCCGATCCAGGGCCGGCAGCACGTGGTCGCCCTGCAACACAAAGGCGTAGGGTTCGGTCACCTTGTAGAACACCCGTACGTCCAACTGCACCACCCCGGCATCGCCGGTCAGCAGGTAGCCGGAACCGGCCAGGGCATCGCTCAAGGGCGTGGCGAAACTGGCCACCCGATCGGCCTGCAATGCCGCATCGGAACGCAGCAGGTTTTCTACCCGGCGTTCGATCACCCGGTCGGCCGCTGGCAACAGGACGACTTGTTCGAAGGGTTGCGGCCAGGCCAGCAACAATCCGGCGTTCTGAATGCGATCAAGGGCGCCGAAGTGCAAGACCACGGCGCGATTCTGCGGGTCGATCTGGCGCACATTGGAAAAGGCCCAGGCCAACGCCGCCAATACGGTGACCGCGTACAGTGCCAGGAACGTCAGGCGCCCGGCCTGGATCCACGGGCTGTCCGGGCTTTCAGGCTCGCTCATGGCTGCAGGTCCTTGGGCCCGTCCACCAAGGCGCGGAACGGCGCGGCGTCGGTGCGCAGGATGATCTTGGTCCCCGGCGTGACCACCGTGCCCAAGGTATCCAGCGAGCGCAGCAGGTTGTACAGCTGCGGATTGCCAGCGTAGGCACGACCATAAATCTGCGCGGCTTCGACACGCGACTGCGCTTGGATATCAGCGGCTTTCACAGTGGCATCGGCCTGCATGATGCGCGCATCACGTTCGGCAGCGGAGCGGATCTGCGCGGCTTCGCGCTTGCCCACGGCAGTGCGTTCGGTGGCGATGGTTTCACGCTCGGCGCGCATGCGGTCAACCGTGGCGGTGAGGGTCACCGATGGCAACGTCAAGCGCTCGATGCCGACCTGCGCCACGCGCACACCGTAGGTGGTGAGCAATTGCTGATCAATCTGCTGGCGCAACTGCGCTTCAAAATCGGCGATGCGCACTTGGCTGGCGTCGGTATTGATCAAGCTGGACAGGTCAAAGCTGGCTGCGGTGGTTTCCAACGCCGAGCCGACGAAGGTACGAATCTGCCGCGCCGCCTCATCAGGCTGGTTCTGCACCGCACGCATAAAACGCTGCACGTTGTCGGCATCGCCCTGCACCTGCCACGCCACATAGGCCTGCACGATAATCCGCAGGCCATCGCGGGTGCCCACATCCTGCAAGCCGCTGGAGGTGGTGCGCAGGCGCAGGTCCACCGGGATCGCCGCTTCGAACGGTGCCGGCCAGCGCCAACCCAGGCCCGGTTCCAGCAACACACGCGCGGGGTTGCCGAAGCGGGTAATCACCGTGGCCTCGCCGGAACGCACTTGCACCAGGCTCGCCGCTGCCACGGCAAACAGCACCAGCAACGCCGCCCACGCCATGCGACGCCAGGGAAAAGGCCCGGCCGCCTGCTCATCGCCGTGATGGTGATGGTGGTGGCCGTGATGGTGGTGATGACCGTGATCATGATCGTGGGAATGAGCGCTCAACAGACGAACTCCTTATTGAACGGCTTTGCGCGGCGCCGACGGGTCGGCGGGCAAGGTAAAAGAACGCAGATCGATCGTCGGCGCGCTGTCGGCGCCCAAACGATGATCCAGAATAAGCAGCTTGGCCTGGGCCAGGCCCTGGCTCAGTTGGCCCAGGTACTGTTCCAGCACGAAGGCTTGGCCCGCAGCGGCGTAGGCCTTTTGTTCGGCGGCAAAGCGCAGGTTCGCTGCTTGGGCGCCGGCATTCACTTCGCGGGCACTGGCCTGGGCCTGATCGCGAGCAGTGCTGGCTTGCAGCAGCGCCTGGTTGGTCTGTTCGCTGGCGACACCGCGTTCACGGGCGATCAGCGCCTGGGCGCCGATCTGCGCGGCTTGCACACCGTGGTAAGCGTTAGCGGCACCGGCCGGCGGGTGGATCGCCTCGACCACCGTGGCGAGGATTTCCACACCGCTGTCGAGGGTTTGCAGGTCGGCTTGCACACTGCGGCCAATCTCGTCGGCGAGGCTGGTGCGCTCTTCCCCGAGTAATTCATCCAGGGTGCGCGACGCGAAATCGTGCACCAGGATGCGGCTGGCGGTGCTGCGGATCAGGGTCGGGATATCCGCGCTGTTGTAGGTGGCGGCAAGCGCAGCCTGATCGGTGAGGCCGATGCGGTAGACAAAGCGCACGTCCATATTGACGATCTGGAAGCCCTGCTTGCCGCCGCTGCTGCTGGCAATGACCTGGGATTTGTCATTCACATGGCTGGCGTCCCACAGGCGGTTGGCGATCAACGGCGCCGGGCCTTCGGCTGCGGCCAGCTCCGGTGTGGCGGCGTCACTGACGCTGGTCGCCAGCTCATGCACCACGCCGTTTTCAACATTCAGTACGCGGCCCAACGGCCACGGTAAGCCCGCATGCAACCCGGGGCCGAACACCTCGACCGGTTTACCAAAGC
This sequence comes from Pseudomonas sp. PA-4-8C, assembly GCF_021606625.1. Classification (NCBI taxonomy): domain Bacteria; kingdom Pseudomonadati; phylum Pseudomonadota; class Gammaproteobacteria; order Pseudomonadales; family Pseudomonadaceae; genus Pseudomonas; species Pseudomonas sp. PA-4-8C. The sequence goes on along the minus strand of NZ_WKCD01000002.1, from coordinate 29,815 downwards.
GCTCATAAATCCCACGGCCTTGCAGGGGCACTTCATGCACACCGGTCAGCGCCCAACCTACCGCCAGCACCACCAGCAACACCGGGAAAAACGCTCGGCGCATGTAGGTAAAGGCCCAGATCTGGCGCAGGTCGATGCCAAAGCGGTTGTGCAGTTCATGCTGCAACGCCAGCAAGGGCTGAGGCGGCCAACGCAGTAGGCCGGCGATAAAACTCTGCGCCATCAAGCGCGGTTCGAGGCGCGGCTGGCGCGGGCTGAACAGCGAGAGCACGCCCCTGAGCAGGAACTCCAGCGCCACCAACGCCGGCAACAGCCCGATGAGAGTGGCCAGGCGCAACGGCCAGACCGACTCCGCATTGGCAAACAGCAGGCAGATCGCGCTGAGCACCAGGCAAATAATTGCCATCCGGCTCAACTGCGCCAACTGTGAGGCTTCCGGCCATTGGGCAGCGGTTTCCTGGGCCAAACGGCGTTCGAATACCAACAGGCCAAACGCCAGGGCCAATGCGAGCGCTGCGCCAATACTTGCCGACTGCCCGATGGCGGCAGCGGGCAAGCCCAAGTTCCAGAACTGCAGGATGCTGACCAGCGCCAACAGCGACCAGCCGCCCAACCACAGCACCGGCGCGCCAATCTGCGCCAACAGGCCGTTGCCGAACCGGTTGATCAGGCCCTTGTGCCAAGGAGTGGGCTCGCTGAGAGGTTCGATCAACTCGCCGCTCGGCGCTTCCAGAGCCTGGGCACGCCAATCGGCCACCCACCAGGCCGACTGCAACCCGGCCACCAGCAGCAGCAAGGCCGACGCGCAGTTGATCAATACCACCGGCCAGATCGACAGCGGTGCAAACAACGCTACGAACAGCGCCAATATCCAACCGCTGAGGGCCAGGGTCGTCAGGCCGATACCGGCCTGGCGCAATCGACGGGCGTGGAACAGCCCCTGCTGAAAACGCGCGAGGCCTTCAACCGAAGCCCCGTCAGCCTCTAGATCCACTTGCATCTGCTCAACGCCCACTTGTACACAATTCGTTACGATATAACACGAAGCGTGAAATTTTTGTTCGAAACCCCGGTAGGAGCGAGCTTGCTCGCGAAAAACCTCAACGATAACGCGGGCATCCTGAATATATGCGGCGCTTGTGAGTTTTTCGCGAGCAAGCTCGCTCCTACATTGGCCCCTAATCGTGCTGAGAGTGTGACTAACCCCCTATAAACACGAGCCATCACTGGTGTCGGCTGCGATTAGTCGGCACACTTCAGAACAGTTTTTCGCGGGTTCACGGACAAGGAAGCGCCACCCCCCATGATTTCCATCTACCAACTCAAACCGCGTTTTCAAAACCTGCTGCGCCCTCTCGTGCAGCGCCTCTATGACAACGGCACCACCGCCAACCAGATCACCGTACTGGCCGGGGTTGTTTCCCTGCTGGTGGGGCTGTTGATCGCGGGCTTTGCCCAACACCTCTGGCTGTTTGCGCTGATCCCGCTGTGGATGATTGTGCGCATGGCCCTCAATGCCATTGACGGCATGCTCGCCCGGGAATTTGGCCAACAGTCGCGCCTCGGTGCTTATCTCAATGAACTGTGCGATGTGATCGCCGACAGCGCGCTGATCCTGCCCTTTGCATTGATCCCCGAGGTGAGCCTGGCGCCGGTGCTGCTGGTGACGCTGCTGGCGGTATTCAGCGAGTACGCCGGAGTGCTGGGGCCAATGGTGGGCGCGTCGCGCCGTTATGACGGGCCCATGGGCAAGAGTGATCGGGCGTTCGTACTCGGCGTGTTGGCCACGGGCGTGGCGCTGGGCTGGCTCGGCGCCGGTTGGGTGGAGGTGGTGATGTGGCTGGTCGCCGCCCTGCTCGCCTACACCTTGGTCAACCGGGTGCGTCAGGGCCTCAAAGAACAACAAACTTCCCCTTCTGCATAAGGATTTTGCGATGCGCGAACAGCAACAGCACACCTTCAGTACCCATGATGGCGTCGAGCTTTTCTACCGGCACTGGCCGGCCACGGCAGGCGCCGGGCCGCGCAAGGCGATCCTGTTGTTCCATCGCGGCCATGAGCACTCGGGGCGTATTGCCCACCTGGTGGATGAACTGGGCCTGCCTGAATTCGACTTCTTCGCCTGGGACGCCCGTGGCCATGGCCAATCCCCTGGCGAGCGCGGCGACAGCCCCAGCTTCGCTACCAGCGCCCGCGATGTGCAGACCTTCTGCGACCACATCAATGCCACCTACGGCATCGAAGAGGAAGACCTCGCCGTGATCGCCCAAAGCGTCGGCGCGGTGATCGCGGCAACCTGGGTTCATGATTACGCGCCAAAAATCCGCGCCCTGGTGCTCGCCTCGCCAGCCTTCAAGGTCAAGCTGTACGTGCCCTTCGCCCGTCCAGGCCTGGCACTGATGCGCAAGTTTCGCGGCAACTTTTTCGTCAACAGCTACGTCAAGGCCAAGTTCCTCAGCCATGACCCCGAACGCGTGGCGTCCTACGACAGCGATCCGCTGATCACCAAAGCCATTTCGGTGAATGTGCTGCTGGGCCTGTACGAAGCGGCCGACCGGGTTGTAGCCGACGCCCAGGCGATCCAGGTGCCGACCCAGTTGCTTATCTCCGGCTCCGATTTTGTGGTGCACCGTAAACCCCAGCAGCAATTTTTCGACCGCCTCGGCAGCCTGAAAAAAGAGCTGCATATCCTCCCTGGGTTTTTCCACGACACCCTCGGTGAACGCGACCGAGCCGTGGCCGTGAACAGCGCCAAACGCTTTATTTTGCAGAACTTCGCACACCCGCTGGACCGCGCCTCTCTACTGGACGCCGACAAACTTGGCGCCACGTGCGCCGAATCCGAATCCCTCGCCGCGCCGTTGCCACGCAATTCCCTGCGCGACCTGTACTGGCGCATGACCCGCGCCAGCATGGGCCTGGGTAAAAACCTGTCGGATGGGGTGAAGCTGGGCTTCGACACCGGCTTCGATTCCGGCAGCACCCTGGACTACGTGTATCGCAATAAGCCTACCGGCAAGGGCGGGCTGGGGCGGATGATCGATACCAACTACCTCAATTCCATTGGCTGGCGCGGTATTCGCCAGCGCAAGTTGAACGTCGAGGAGTTACTGCGCCTGGCCATGGCCAAGCTGCGTGACGACCAACGCGAAGTGCGCATTGTCGACATCGCCGCCGGCCACGGCCGCTACATCCTGGAAGCCTTGCAAGGCGTATCGCCGCTGCCGGAATCGATCCTGCTGCGCGACTACAGCGACATCAACGTGCGCGACGGTGGCGCGCTGATTCGAGAGAAGGGCTTGGGGGACATCGCTCAGTTCGTCAAAGGCGATGCGTTCGACCGCGCTGACCTGGCTGCCCTGGACCCCAAGCCGACACTGGCCGTGGTGTCCGGCCTGTACGAATTGTTTGCCGATAACGCCATGGTCGGCAGCTCGCTGGCGGGCCTGGCCGAAGCTGTGGAGCCAGGTGGTTACCTGGTCTACACCGGCCAACCGTGGCACCCACAATTGGAGCTGATTGCCCGCGCGCTCACCAGCCACCGTCAGGGCCAGGCTTGGGTAATGCGCCGGCGTAGCCAGGCGGAAATGGACCAACTCGTCGAAGCGGCGGGCTTTCGCAAGGTCACCCAGCGCGTGGATGAGTGGGGCATTTTCACCGTGTCCCTGGCACAGAAGATCTGAACATGCGCGAACCCGGTTTATTGAAACCTGCGGTGCTCTGGCTGCTGCTGTTGGCACCGCTGTTTTTCAGCACCTACGGCTTTGCCACCTGGGTCACCAGCCAGCGCAGTGACGTCGGTACGCTGGTGTTCGGCTGGGAAAGCCACATGCCGTTCTGGGCCTGGACCATCGTGCCCTATTGGTCCATCGACCTGCTTTACGGCTTCTCCCTGCTGCTGCCCACTACACGCCATGAGCTCAAACAGCATGCGCTGCGCCTGCTGAGTGCGCAGGTGATTGCCGTGAGTTGCTTTCTGATCTGGCCACTGCGCTTCACGTTTGAGCGGCCGGAGCTGGACGGTGTGTTCGGTTGGTTGTTTGCGGTGCTGGCCGGTTTTGACAAGCCCTTCAACCAGGCGCCTTCGCTGCATATCGCGCTGCTGGTGATCTTGTGGGTGATGTACCAGCGGCACACTCAAGGATTGTGGCGTTGGCTGGTGCATGGCTGGTTCGCGCTGATCGGCGTTTCGGTGCTGACCACTTATCAACATCACTTTATCGACTTACCCACAGGCGCCCTCGCGGGATGGCTGTGCGTTTGGTTATGGCCGGTAGAACACCCAAGCCCATTGTTAAGTGCGCGGTTGACGCGAGATACCCAACGTCGTCGCCTGGCTGTGCGCTATGGGCTGGGCGCGCTATTACTGCTGGCGCTTGCCTTGGTACTGGGCGGCGGCTGGCTGTGGCTGCTGTGGCCAGCGGTTTCCCTGGGTTTGATCGCGGCCAACTACCTTTTGATCGGCGTGTCGGGCTTTCAAAAACGTGCGGATGGCCGCCTTACACTTGCCGCCCGATGGTTGTATGCGCCTTATTTGGCGTGTGCGTGGATCAATTCGCGGCTGTGGACACGCAAACATCCACAGCCGGACCTGATTGTGGATAACGTCTGGCTTGGGCGCATTCCTACAACCGGTGAACAGCGCTCATTCGCGAGCATCGTCGACTTATGCGCCGAACTGCCGATGGATCCACAAGGCCGTGCTTACGTCTGCGTGCCCGTGCTGGACCTGATCGCCCCAACCCCCGACGAATGCCTGAACGCCGCCCACGCCATTGAACGCCTGCGAGCGAGCGGCCCGCTGTTGGTGTGTTGTGCCCTCGGTTACTCACGCAGCGCCACCGCCGTCGCCGCCTGGCTGCTGAACACGGGGCGCGCCGCCACGGTTGAGCAAGCGCTGGCTATTATTCGTACAGCGCGGGCCGATGTGGTCCTGCACCCCGCACACCGTCAAGCGTTGGAGGGTTTGCCAAATGCCTGCTGATATGGAACTTCAGGTGGTCGCCAGCCTGTTGCGCCGTGGCCGATCATTGGATCAGTTATCCACAGGGCTGACGCTGCTCGGTGTGCTGTTCGGCCTCGCCCAGTTGTTGCTGGCCAGTATTTCCACCATTTGCTTGCTGTTGGCCCTGTGGATGATTGTGCTGGGCCTGTTGCAAAAATATTGGGCGCTGCGGGTGGCCTTTGACGCCGACCTGTTCGCCCTGCTCGCTCGCGACACCACCCGCACGCCAGACCTCGACCAGGCCCTGCAAACCCTTGGCCTGCAATCGCCCAAACGAGCCGGTCGCCCCTGGACTGAGCGCCGTCGTGGCGCCCTCAAACTGTTGCGTAAACAAGCCTGGCTGCTGGGCGCGCAAGCGCTGCTGACCCTGGGCGTCATCCTCGCCAGCCCTTGGCTACCCTTCGCCGGATAAGGAATCCCCATGTTCGAACCCGTGGTCGCCACGCTGATTACTTCCATGGCCCGCACCGTCACCGGCGCCCGCAGCCTGTGGCTGGGGTGCGCGCCGGTACCGGTGCAGCGCATCTATTTTGCCAACCACAGCAGCCACGGTGACTTCGTGCTGGTATGGGCATCGCTGCCGCAGAACCTGCGCAAATTCACGCGCCCGGTGGCCGGCAGTGATTACTGGAACAAGAGTGCTCTGCGCCGCTACATCATCAATCGAGTGTTCAATGGCGTGCTGATCGACCGTGAGCGCAAGGACCCTGTGGATAACCCTTTGCAGCCCATGCTTGCGGCGTTGGAGGGCGGCGACTCGCTGATCATTTTCCCCGAAGGCACGCGCAATCTGGAGGATGGCTTGCTGCCCTTCAAAAGCGGCTTGTATCACTTGGCAAAGAGTTACCCACAGGCCGAGCTGGTCCCCGTGTGGATAGCCAACCTGAACCGGGTCATGCCCAAGGGTCGCGTATTGCCACTGCCATTGCTATGCACCACCAGCTTCGGTGCCCCCCTGCAACTGGAAGAAGGCGAAGACAAAGCCGCCTTCCTTGCCCGCAGCCGCGACGCCCTGCTCGCCCTTGCCCCGGAGCATTCCTGAGATGGATAGCCAAACCCTGATGTTATTTGGCGGCATCGGCGCGATCCTGGTCATCGCTTCGCTGATCGGCCTGATCCTCAAGCTGCGCACCCGTGGCAGCCCGAATGCCGTGATCGATAACCTCAACGCCCGCATCAACGCCTGGTGGGTAATGGTGGTGGTCATCGGCATCGCCTTCTGGCTGGGCACCGGCGCGGTGATCCTGTTGTTCTACGCGGTGTCGTTCTACGCCCTGCGCGAATTTCTTACGCTCACCCCGACCCGGCGCAGCGACTACCCGGCCCTGGTGGCCGCGTTCTACCTGGCCCTGCCGCTGCAATACCTGCTGATTTACGCCGACTGGTATGGGCTGTTCTCGATCTTCATTCCGGTATACGTGTTCCTGCTGCTGCCGATCCTCGCCTCCCTGGGCGGCGACAGTACGCACTTTCTGGAACGGGCATCGAAGGTGCAATGGGGGTTGATGATCGCGGTGTTCTGCGTGTCTTTCGTACCGGCGCTGCTGACGTTGGACATCCCCGGCTACGAAGGCCGCAACCTGCTGCTGATCGCCTATTTAGTGATCGTGGTGCAACTGTCGGACGTATTGCAGTACGTGTGCGGCAAGCTGTTCGGCAAACACAAGATCGCGCCCAACCTGTCGCCGTCGAAAACCGTGGAAGGGTTTGTGGGCGGGATCCTGCTGTCCTCCTTGATCGGCGCGGCGTTGTGGTGGACCACACCGTTCAATCCCTGGCAGTCATTCTTGATCGCCCTACTGATCAACTTGCTGGGGTTTGCCGGCGGGATCGTGATGTCAGCGATCAAGCGTGACCGCGGTGTGAAGGACTGGGGGCACATGATCGAAGGACACGGCGGGATGTTGGATCGGCTGGATTCAGTGTGCTTTGCGGCGCCGATCTTTTTCCATCTTGTGCGGTATTGGTGGACTTGACCCACCCCTTTTACAAACCCGATGGAGATCCAAATGTGGGACCTGGCTTGCCTGCGAAAGCGGTGGTGCAGTAACAGATGCAGCGACTGAAACGCCGCCTTCGCGGGCAAGCCCGCCCACAGGGGATATGCGCCTACCTGTAGGTTTTGTGGTGCTTTCAATACCTCTAGCCAGTGATCTCGACATAGCTGGACTCACCGCCGCCTGTCGCACCCGATAGCCAACCCCAAACGAAACTCAGCGTTGTGCGCCCGGCGTGATCCACACCTACCGTGCCTCGTGACCACCCCGCCAGCAGTTCGCCGTCCAGGGTTACGCACTGATAAAGCAGCTCGATGGTATCTGCACCGGTCACCCGCCCGACCTGCGTTCCCAGGCGAATTCGGCCACCCTGGTAATTGCTGGAAATCACGCCATCTTCGACCTGGTAATGAAACACGGTGCCGGTGCCGGACAACCCTTGGGCGTTATTCGCGACCACGAACCGACGATTGTGCAAACGTGCCTGGACAGTCGCAGAAGAGCTTTGCATCAGTACGCATCCTTGAATTAATCGAATCCAAAACGAAAAAAGGGGCTGTTAAACACAGCCCCTTTTGGGTACATCAGTAAGGCTTACTCCACCGTCACCGACTTCGCCAGGTTACGCGGCTGGTCCACGTCGGTGCCCTTGAGCACGGCGACGTAGTACGACAGCAACTGCAGCGGGATGGTGTAGAGGATCGGCGACAGGGTGTCGTGGATGTGCGGCATGTTGATGACGTGGGTGCCTTCACCGTTGGTCATGCCGGCCTTCTCATCGGCGAAGACGATCAGTTGGCCGCCACGGGCGCGTACTTCCTGCAGGTTGGACTTGAGCTTCTCCAGCAATTCGTTGTTCGGCGCCACGGTAACCACCGGCATGTCGTCATCCACCAGGGCCAACGGGCCGTGCTTCAGCTCACCGGCAGGGTAGGCTTCGGCGTGGATGTACGAGATTTCCTTGAGTTTCAGCGAGCCTTCCATCGCCACCGGGTACTGCGCACCACGGCCCAGGAACAGGGTGTGGTTCTTGTCGGCGAAAAGCTCGGCGACTTTTTCCACGGTGCTGTCCATGGCCAAGGCTTCGCCCAGGCGGGTCGGCAGGCGGCGCAGTTCTTCCACCAGGGTGGCTTCGACACCTTCGGCGAGGGTGCCGCGCACTTGGCCCAGGGACAGGGTCAGCAGCAACAGGCCCACCAGTTGGGTGGTGAAGGCTTTAGTGGAGGCGACGCCGATTTCACGACCGGCCTGGGTCAGCAGGGTCAGGTCGGATTCACGCACCAGGGAGCTGATGCTGACGTTACAGATCGCCAGGCTGCCGAGGAAACCCAGTTCCTTGGCATTGCGCAGGGCGGCCAGGGTGTCGGCGGTTTCACCAGACTGGGAAATGGTCACGAACAGGGTGTCGGGCTGCACCACCACCTTGCGATAGCGGAACTCGCTGGCGACTTCGACCTGGCATGGGATGCCGGCCAGTTCTTCCAACCAGTAACGCGCCACCATACCGGCGTGGTAGCTGGTGCCGCAGGCGACGATCTGCACATTGCGCACTTTGGCGAACAGTTCAGCGGCTTGCGGGCCGAAAGCGTTCACCAACACTTGGTTCTGGCTCAGGCGACCTTCCAGGGTGCGCTGTACCACTGACGGCTGCTCGTGGATTTCCTTGAGCATGAAGTGGCGGAACTCGCCCTTGTCGGCGGCTTCGGCACCGTCGCGGTATTGCACGGCTTCACGTTCCACGGACTGACCGTTCACGTCCCAGATCTGCACGCTTTCACGGCGGATGTCGGCAATGTCGCCTTCTTCCAGGTACATGAAGCGGTCGGTCACTTGGCGCAGGGCCAGTTGGTCGGACGCAAGGAAGTTCTCACCCAGGCCCAGGCCAATTACCAATGGGCTACCGCTGCGGGCGGCCACGACGCGGTCAGGCTGGCCCGCGCTGATCACGGCCAGGCCGTAGGCGCCGTGCAGCTCTTTGACCGTGGCCTTGAGGGCGGTGGTCAGGTCGCTGTGGTCCTTGAGCTTGTGGTTGAGCAGGTGGGCGATCACTTCGGTGTCAGTGTCCGAGGTGAAGACGTAGCCCAGGCCCTTGAGTTGTTCACGCAGCACTTCATGGTTTTCGATGATGCCGTTGTGCACCACCGCCAGGTCGCCAGAGAAGTGCGGGTGAGCGTTACGCTCGCACGGAGCACCGTGGGTGGCCCAACGGGTGTGGGCGATCCCTAAGCGACCTACCAGTGGCTCACCGGCCAGGGCCTGGTCCAACTCGCTGACCTTGCCCGGGCGGCGCATGCGCTCCAGCTTGCCGGCGTTGGTGAAGACGGCCACACCGGCGCTGTCGTAGCCGCGGTATTCGAGGCGCTTGAGGCCTTCGATCAAGATGGCAGTAACGTTACGTTCGGCGACTGCGCCAACAATTCCACACATGGTGCTTCTCCTAGATGATTGCCGCGCATATCAGCGTGATGCCGCGGGCTTGGATCTGGTCGCGGGCCTCGAGCGGCAGGCGATCATCGGTAATAAGGGTATGGACGCTGCTCCAGGGCAGTTCCAGGTTGGGAATCTTGCGGCCGATCTTGTCGGATTCGACCATCACCACCACTTCACGGGCGACCTCGGCCATGACGCGGCTCAAACCCAGCAGCTCGTTGAAGGTGGTGGTGCCGCGCTGCAGATCAATGCCATCGGCACCGATGAACAGCTGATCAAAGTCATAGGAACGCAGGACCTGCTCGGCGACCTGGCCCTGGAACGAATCCGAATGCGGGTCCCAAGTGCCGCCGGTCATCAACAGCACCGGCTCGTGTTCCAATTCGCTCAAGGCGCGGGCCACGTTCAGGGAGTTGGTCATCACCACCAGGCCCGGTTGATGGCCCAGTTCGGGAATCATCGCGGCAGTGGTGCTGCCGCTGTCGATGATGATGCGCGCATGCTCACGCAAACGCTTCACCGCCGCACGGGCAATGGCGCGCTTGTAGGCCGAGATCGGCTGGGCAGCGTCGCCCACCAGCTCTTGTGGCATGGTGATTGCGCCGCCATAGCGACGCAGGAGCAGGCCGTTACTTTCGAGGGCGGCAAGGTCCTTGCGGATGGTCACTTCCGAAGTTTCGAAATGTTTGGCCAATTCGTCCACGCTGACTTCGCCCTGTTCGTTGAGCAAGGTGAGGATATTGTGGCGTCGTTGGGGGGTGTTTCGTTTCGACATGGTAGTGATAAGTTTCGTTTCGAAAGATAACGAAGGCAATCAAAACCTATTGGCGAAAGATCGTCAAGGGGCGGAGATAATTTTTGCAAAGCGTTCGGGCATTGCACAAAACAACTGTGGGAGCTGGCTTGCCTGCGATAGCGGCGTGTCAGGCGACATCACTGTTGAATGTCAGACCGCTATCGCAGGCAAGCCAGCTCCCACAGAAGGGTGTGTCAACCTATCGACTTGTGGATAACTCAGGTCTTCTTGATTTTGACCGGGCGTTTCCAGCCGTCGATGTTGCGTTGGCGAGCGCGGGCAACGGCCAGTTGGGACTTATCCACATCCTGGTTGATGGTTGAGCCCGCGGCAGTGTTGGAACCATCGCCGATGGTCACCGGAGCAACCAGCGAGTTATTGGAGCCGATGAACACGTCTTCACCAATGGTGGTCTGGTACTTGTTGGCACCGTCGTAGTTGCAGGTGATGGTGCCGGCACCGATGTTGGTGCGGGCGCCGATGACGGCATCGCCCAGGTAGGTCAGGTGGCCGACTTTGGCGCCTTCGCCGAGCTGAGCGTTCTTCAGTTCGACAAAGTTACCCACATGGGCCTTGGCCCCCAGCTCGCTACCCGGGCGCAAGCGCGCAAACGGCCCGGCATCGCTGCCCTCGCCCATCACCGCACCGTCGATATGGCTATTGGCCTTGACCACCACGCCTTTGCGCAAGGTGCTGTCCTTGATCACGCAGTTCGGGCCGATGACTACACCGTCTTCAATGATCACGCGGCCTTCGAGGATCACGTTGATATCGATCAGGATGTCGCGGCCCACCGTGACTTCGCCACGCACATCGAAACGCGCCGGGTCTCGCAGGGTCACGCCCTGGGCCATCAGGCGCAGGCCTTCGCGCAGTTGATAATGACGTTCCAGCTCTGCCAGTTGTTTGCGGTCGTTGGCGCCCTGCACTTCCATCGGATGGTGGGGCTGCTCGGTGGCGACCAGCAGGCCATCGCTGACGGCCATCTCGATGACGTCGGTGAGGTAATACTCGCCCTGGGCATTGTTGTTGGACAGGCGGCTCATCCAGTCGGCGAGCTTGTTGGCAGGCACCGCGAGAATGCCGGTGTTGCCTTCAGTAATCGCGCGCTGGGCTTCGCTGGCATCTTTGTGTTCAACGATGGCAGCTACCTTGCCGTCGGCGTTGCGCACAATGCGGCCGTAGCCCGTAGGGTCATCCAGCTCAACGGTCAGCAGGCCCATCTGGCCAGGCACCACGTGCTTGAGCAGGCGTTGCAAGGTTTCCACTTCAATCAGCGGTACATCGCCGTAGAGGATCAATACCGTGTCCGCGGTGATGAAAGGCACAGCCTGCGCGGTCGCGTGGCCGGTGCCCAGTTGCTTGTCTTGCAATACGAAATTCAGATCGTCCGCGGCCAGACGCTCGCGAACCAGGTCTGCACCGTGGCCAATCACCACATGAATACGTTGTGGGTCCAACTGGCGGGCGCTGTGGATAACATGACCCAGCATGGAGTTGCCCGCGACCGGGTGCAGTACCTTGGGCAGGGCTGAACGCATGCGGGTGCCCTGGCCTGCGGCGAGAATAACGATTTCAAGAGACATGAATGGCTACCAATCCTGGGCGGTCCGGGTTCAGACCAAAGAAGTGTTTTGCAAAAAAGAAAAAGGGTAGCCGAGGCTACCCTTTTTAATCAATCACGCATCAAGCAAAACGGCGTGGCCGCTTACTTCTTGCGGATCTGCTGGAGAGTACGCAGCTGGGCTGCGGCCTCGGCCAGACGGACTGCAGCAGCGCTGTAGTCGAAGTCTGCGCCTTTTTCGTTCAGCGCCTTCTCGGCAGCCTTGACGGCTTCCTGAGCGGAGGCTTCATCCAGGTCGCCAGCACGTTGCACGGTGTCGGCAAGTACCTTGACCATGTTCGGCTGAACCTCGAGGAAACCACCGGAGATGTAAAACACCTCACGTTCCCCGCCTTGCTTGGTCAGAGTGATCGGACCTGGCTTCAAGCTTGTGATCAGCGGAGCGTGACCCATGGCGATACCAAGATCACCCAGGTCACCGTGCGCTGTTACAAACTCGACCAGACCGGAGAAGATTTCCCCTTCCGCGCTGACGATATCGCAATGGACTGTCATAGCCATCTGATTGCCTCAACCTGATGAGCGCCCGTTGCCGGGCGCCTGGATTACAGTTTCTTGGCTTTCTCGATCGCTTCTTCGATGCCGCCGACCATGTAGAACGCTTGTTCTGGCAGGTGGTCGTAGTCACCGTTGAGGATGCCTTTGAAGCCAGCAATGGTGTCTTTCAGGGAAACGTATTTACCCGAGGCACCGGTGAAGACTTCAGCCACGAAGAACGGCTGCGACAAGAAGCGCTGGATCTTACGAGCACGGTTTACCAACTGCTTGTCGGCTTCCGACAGCTCGTCCATACCCAGGATCGCAATGATGTCCTTCAGTTCTTTGTAACGCTGCAGCACGTACTGAACGCCGCGAGCGGTGTCGTAGTGCTCCTGGCCGATCACGTTCGGGTCCAGCTGGCGCGACGTCGAGTCGAGTGGATCGACCGCTGGGTAGATACCCAGGGAAGCGATGTCACGGGACAGAACGACGGTAGCGTCCAAGTGGGCGAAGGTGGTGGCTGGCGACGGGTCGGTCAAGTCATCCGCAGGTACGTATACCGCTTGGATCGAGGTGATCGAACCTTCCTTGGTCGAAGTGATACGTTCTTGCAGAACGCCCATCTCTTCAGCCAGGGTCGGCTGGTAACCTACTGCCGAAGGCATACGGCCCAGCAGTGCGGATACTTCAGTACCGGCCAGGGTGTAACGGTAGATGTTGTCGACGAACAGCAGAACGTCGTTACCTTCGTCACGGAACTTCTCGGCCATGGTCAGGCCAGTCAGGGCTACGCGCAGACGGTTTCCCGGCGGCTCGTTCATCTGACCGTAAACCAGTGCCACTTTGTCCAGAACGTTGGAGTCCTTCATCTCGTGGTAGAAGTCGTTACCCTCACGAGTACGCTCACCCACACCTGCGAACACGGAATAACCGCTGTGCTCGATGGCGATGTTACGGATCAGTTCCATCATGTTTACGGTCTTGCCTACACCGGCACCACCGAACAGACCGACTTTACCGCCCTTGGCGAACGGGCAAACCAGGTCGATAACCTTGATGCCGGTTTCCAGCAGGTCGTTGCCGCCTGCTTGTTCTGCGAACGAAGGTGCTGCGCGGTGAATGCCCCAGCGCTCTTCGGTGGCGATCGGGCCAGCTTCGTCGATCGGGTTGCCCAGTACGTCCATGATCCGGCCCAGGGTCGCTTTACCGACCGGTACGGAGATGGCAGCGCCAGTGTCGACAACGTCCAGACCGCGCTTCAAGCCTTCGGTGGAACCCATCGCAATGGTACGAACTACGCCGTCGCCCAGCTGCTGCTGAACTTCCAGGGTAGTTTCCGCGCCTTGTACTTTCAGCGCGTTGTAGATGCTCGGTACGCTGTCGCGTGGAAATTCCACGTCGATAACGGCGCCGATGATTTGAACGATACGTCCGCTACTCATAGCTGGATCCTCTGAATATTTGAACCGTTAAACCGCGGCAGCGCCGCCGACGATTTCCGAGATCTCTTGGGTGATCGCAGCCTGACGCGCCTTGTTGTAGATCAGCTGCAAATCGCTGATCAGATCACCGGCGTTATCGGTAGCGTTTTTCATCGCGATCATCCGCGCCGCTTGTTCAGCTGCGTTGTTCTCGACCACCGCCTGGTACACCTGCGACTCCACGTAGCGCACCATCAAGCCGTCAAGCAGCTCTTTGGCGTCTGGTTCGTAGAGGTAGTCCCAGTGGTGCTTGAGTTCCTGATCCGGGGTCGCCACCAGTGGAATCAATTGCTCCACGGTTGGCTGCTGGGTCATGGTGTTGATGAACTTGTTGGATACCACGGAGAGGCGGTCAATACGGCCTTCCAGGTACGCATCCAGCATCACCTTCACACTGCCGATCAAATCATTGATCGACGGCTCTTCACCCAGGTGGCTGATAGCTGCAACGACGTTACCGCCGAAGTTGCGGAAAAAGGCCGCACCCTTGCTACCAACAACACACAGATCAATCTCGACGCCGTTTTCGCGGTTTACCGCCATGTCCTTGACCAGGGCCTTGAACAGGTTGGTATTCAGACCACCACACAAACCACGGTCACTGCTCACTACCACATAACCCACACGCTTGACGGCGCGCTCGATCATGAACGGGTGGCGGTATTCCGGGTTGGCGTTGGCCAGATGCCCAATTACCTGGCGGATACGCTCCGCATAAGGACGGCTAGCAGCCATGCGCATTTGTGCCTTGCGCATTTTGCTGACCGCCACTTTTTCCATGGCGCTGGTAATTTTTTGCGTGCTTTTGATGCTCGCAATCTTACTGCGAATCTCTTTTGCGCCTGCCATGTAACACCTATCAGGTTAGCAAGCGGGAGCCTTGCGGCTCCCGCTGCGGCTTACCAGGTTTGGGTGGCCTTGAACTTCTCGATACCGGCTTTCATGCCAGCGTCGATATCGTCATTGAAGTCACCCTTCACGTTGATCTTCGCCATCAATTCGGCGTGATCGCGGTTGAAGTAAGCAATCAGCGCTTGTTCAAAGCTGCCGACCTTGGCGATTTCAACGTCGGTCAGGAACCCACGCTCAGCGGCATACAGCGACAACGCCATGTCAGCGATCGACATTGGGGCGTATTGCTTCTGCTTCATCAGCTCGGTAACGCGCTGACCATGCTCAAGTTGCTTACGGGTCGCTTCGTCCAGGTCAGAAGCGAACTGGGCGAATGCCGCCAGTTCACGGTACTGAGCCAGAGCGGTACGGATACCACCGGAGAGCTTCTTGATGATCTTGGTCTGAGCGGCACCACCCACACGGGATACCGAAACACCGGCGTTCACTGCAGGACGGATCCCGGAGTTGAACATGGCCGATTCCAGGAAGATCTGACCGTCGGTGATGGAAATCACGTTGGTCGGAACGAACGCGGAAACGTCGCCAGCCTGGGTTTCGATGATCGGCAGTGCGGTCAGGGAACCGGTTTTGCCGGTCACTGCGCCGTTGGTGAACTTCTCTACGTACTCTTCCGAAACGCGGGATGCGCGCTCCAGCAGACGGGAGTGGAGATAGAACACGTCGCCTGGGTAGGCTTCACGGCCTGGTGGACGGCGCAGCAGCAGGGAAATCTGGCGGTAAGCCACTGCTTGCTTGGACAGATCGTCATAAACGATCAGCGCGTCTTCACCGCGGTCGCGGAAGAATTCACCCATGGTGCAACCGGAGTACGGTGCCAGGAATTGCAGCGCAGGAGATTCCGAAGCACTGGCAGCCACGATGATCGTGTTGGCCAGGGCGCCGTTTTCTTCCAGCTTGCGAACCACGTTGGCGATGGTCGATTGCTTCTGACCGATCGCTACGTAGACGCAGAAAATGCCGCTGTCTTTCTGGTTGATGATCGCGTCGATCGCCAGAGCGGTCTTACCGATCTGACGGTCACCGATGATCAGCTCACGCTGGCCACGGCCGACTGGGATCATGGCATCGACAGCCTTGTAGCCAGTCTGTACAGGCTGGTCTACCGACTTACGCCAGATCACGCCTGGAGCAACTTTCTCGACCGCGTCGGTCTCGGTGTTGCCCAGTGGACCTTTACCGTCAACAGGGTTACCCAGTGCGTCGACTACGCGACCCAGCAGTTCCTTACCAACCGGAACTTCCAGGATGCGGCCTGTGCACTTGGCGCTCATGCCTTCAGCCAGACTGGTGTACGCGCCCAATACAACGGCACCTACGGAGTCTTGCTCCAGGTTGAGGGCCATACCGTAGACGCCGCCCGGAAACTCGATCATCTCGCCGTACATGACGTCGGCCAGACCGTGAATCCGCACGATGCCGTCAGATACGCTGACGACAGTGCCTTCGTTACGGGCTTGGGAGGTCACATCGAGCTTGTCGATGCGGCCCTTGATAATTTCACTTATTTCGGAAGGATTGAGTTGCTGCATTGCTCTGCTGCCCCTTCAAACTCAAGATTTCAATGCTTCGGCAAGTTTCGCGATTTTGCCGCGAATCGAGCCATCGATAACCAGGTCGCCGGCACGGATAACAACACCACCAATAAGCGATGCGTCCTCCGAAGCTTGCAGGCGCACTTCCCGATTGAGTCGTGCACTGAGAACCTTGGCGAGTTTGTCTTGCTGTTCTTGGTTCAATGCGAAAGCACTGGTCACTTCAACGTCTACCGATTTCTCTGCTTCGGCCTTGTACAGGTCGAACAGAGCGGCGATCTCCGGCAACAGCGGGAGACGGTCGTTTTCGGCAATGACGTGGATGAAGTTCTGCGCCTTCACATCAAACTTGTCGCCGCACACTTCAATAAAAGTGGCGGCCTTGTCTGCGCTCGTCAGGCGCGGGGCCTTGAGCACGCGCTGCATGGTGTCGTCTTGCGACACTGCTGCAGCCAGGCCGAGCATGGCTGACCAAGAGGCCAGCTGCTGGTGGGCCTGGGCGTGCTCGAAGGCTGCCTTAGCGTAAGGTCGGGCCAACGTGGTCAGTTCTGCCATGATCGCCCTCGCTTAAATTTCAGCAGCCAGTTTGTTAACCAGCTCCGCGTGCGCGTTTTGATCGATTGTGGCACCGAGGATCTTCTCAGCACCGCCAACGGCCAGAGCACCCAGTTGGGCACGCAGCGCGTCTTTGACACCGTTCAGTTCCTGTTCGATCTCGGCATGAGCCGAAGCCTTCACACGGTCAGCTTCGACGCGGGCTTTTTCAACAGCCTCTTCGACGATCTGGTTACCGCGTTTCTTGGCTTGCTCAATGATCTCGGCTGCCTGTGCTTTAGCTTCGCGCAGTTGCTGACCCACTTTTTCGTGGGCCAACTCCAGGTCGCGAGCTGCACGGCTGGCAGCGTCCAAACCATCCGCGATCTTCTTCTGACGTTCGTGCAAAGCCGCGATGACCGGAGGCCACACGAACTTCATGCAAAACACTACAAAAATGAAGAACGCAACGGATTGGCCAATCAGGGTTGCATTAATGTTCACGCCAACACCTCGCTCATTCGTTGTCCATCACCCCAATCACTCGAAAAGTCGAGTGATTAGCCAGCGAGTTGACCAACGAAGGGGTTCGCGAAGGTGAAGAACAGTGCGATACCAACGCCGATCATGGTCACGGCGTCGAGCAGGCCGGCGACGATGAACATTTTAACTTGCAGCATTGGGACCATTTCTGGCTGACGCGCTGCGCCTTCCAGGAATTTGCCGCCCAGCAGGCCGAAACCAATGGCAGTACCCAGGGCGCCCAGGCCGATCAACAGTGCAACAGCGATAGCGGTTAGACCAACTACAGTTTCCATCTTTCCTCCCGACTTTTACGTCGTATGGTTTAGGTTTTTTAGATTTTAAAGCGGTAAAACAAATCGTTTCATAGCCCTGTTGGGCCACCTTCCCGTTTGACCGGGAAGGACATCAGACTAGTCGAGACTGGTCTTAATGGTTCTCTTCGTGCGCCATCGACAGGTAGACGATGGTCAGCATCATGAAGATGAAGGCCTGCAGGGTAATGATCAGGATGTGGAACACAGCCCACGCCCACTGCAGAACTACGCCCAGGCCGCTAAGCCAGAGCAGACCGCTGCCGAACATCACAGCGATCAGAATGAACACCAGCTCGCCGGCATACATGTTGCCGAACAGTCGCAGAGCCAGGGAAATCGGCTTGGCGATCAGGGTGACGAATTCCAGCAGGAAGTTCACCGGGATCAGCAGGGCTTGAACGAAGATGTTCTTGCTGCCGAACGGGTGCAGGGTCAGTTCGCCGATGAAGCCGCCGATGCCCTTGACCTTGATGCTGTAGAAAATGATCAGCGCGAATACCGACAGAGCCATGCCCAGTGTGGCGTTCGGGTCAGTGGTGGATACGGCGCGGAATGGAATGTGCGGGTCGCCGGAGATCGCCATGGCCAACTGAGGAATCCAGTCCACCGGGATCAGGTCGACGGCGTTCATCAGGAACACCCACACGAAGATGGTCAGTGCCAGCGGTGCAATCACCGGGCTACGGCCATGGAAGCTGTCTTTCACGCTGCCATCGACGAATTCGACCAATACTTCAACGAAGTTCTGCAAAGCACCTGGCTGACCCGAAGTCGCCTTCTTTGCCGCCATGCGGAAAATCAGGACGAAGATCAGACCCAATGCGACCGACCAACCCAGAGTGTCCAGGTGGAAAGCCCAGAAACCCATTTCTTTGGCTTCTGCTGCGGTGTGGGCAAAGCCCCAGCCGCCATTAGGAAGCTGACCGAAGGTCAGGTTCTGCAAGTGGTGCTGGATATAGCCCGAAGCGGTTGTTTCTGCCATGGTTGCCTCAAACGCCCTAAGGTTTCGAAAGTCTTGTTTTCATTAGCAGGGGAGCGAACCAGCTGACCAGTTGGGTCAACACGAAGACGCCGAATACAGCCAGCGGCGCCAATGGCTTCACACCTGCAAAGGTCAGTGCAAACAGCACTGCCGTCAAAATCAGTTTCCCCGCCTCGCCGGCATAAAAAGACCGGACGATAGCCTGGGCTGCTCGGGCGCCGGAAAACCGAAAGGCCCTGTGAGCAAAATACATATTGGGCAGCAAGGCTATCAGGCCTCCGCAGAGTCCTGAATACCCGGCTACGACTCCATGCCAATACCAAAGCGCCAATGCGGCGATCAGCAAAATGACAAATTGAGCCAGTAGAACCGGAAAAACAGCCAAGCGATGGAACGGCAACGTGTTTGGCGTGCGGGTTTCCATCACTCTTGCTCCTCAATGGTCGGCTGCCGGAAATCAATAACTTGGCATAATTTGTGCCGACAAAATGCGCGCAGAGTATAGGGGCGGTTCAGCCCCTATTCAACTGTCGGGTAGTGATTTCCGATCACGCGCTACATAAGCAAATGTTTCAGCGGATGTGGGCAAGGACGCCTTGAAGCTCGTCAAGGGAGTTATATCCGATGACCAATTGCCCTTTGCCCTTCTTGCCGTGACGAATTTGCACCGCAGAGCCCAGGCGCTCGGCCAGGCGCTGCTCGAGTCGCGCGATATCCGGATCAGGTTTGGCGGTTTCGACCGGTGCAGGTTTGCCGCTGAGCCACTGGCGCACCAGCGCTTCGGTCTGACGTACGGTCAGGCCTCGTGCGACAACGTGTCGCGCCCCTTCAACCTGTTGATTTTCGGGCAAACCGAGCAACGCACGGGCATGGCCCATTTCCAGGTCGCCGTGGGACAACATGGTCTTGATCACTTCCGGCAGCGCGATCAAACGCAACAAATTGGACACGGTGACGCGGGACTTGCCCACCGCCTCGGCCACTTGCTGCTGGGTGAGCTGGAATTCCTGCTGCAAACGCTGCAACGCAATCGCCTCTTCGATCGGGTTGAGGTCTTCACGCTGGATATTCTCGATCAACGCCATGGCGATCGCGGTTTCATCCGGCACATCGCGCACCATGGCCGGGATGGTTTCCTTGCCGGCCTGCTGGCTGGCGCGCCAGCGGCGCTCACCGGCGATGATCTCAAAGCGGCCACCGCCAATGGGGCGCACCACGATAGGCTGCATCACGCCCTGGGCCTTGATCGAGTTGGACAGTTCTTCCAGGGCCTGGGGGTCCATGTCCCGACGTGGCTGGTATTTGCCGCGCTGGATCAGGTCCAGCGGCAAGTGCTGCAGCTCGCGCTCGTCGGCCTGCACCGCTTGTTCTTCAAGCGATGTGACGGTCGGACCACTCAACAGTGCATCCAGTCCACGTCCGAGACCTCGTTTCTTGACGGCCATGGGGGTTCCTTAAGTTGGCTGGGCTGCAGCGGTGCGTGAATTGCGGCGTTGACGGCGAACCATCTCGCCAGCCAATGCCAGGTAGGCAATGGCACCGCGCGAGGATTTGTCGTACGCCAGCGCGGGCATGCCATAGCTTGGCGCTTCGGCCAGGCGGATGTTGCGTGGAATCACGGTGTCGTACAACTGGTCACCGAAGTGTTCCTTGAGCTGCGCCGACACATCGTTCATCAGGCTCAGGCGCGGGTCGAACATCGTACGCAACAAGCCTTCGATCTGCAGTTTCGGGTTGAGCAACTCGGCAATGCGCTTGATGTTATCCACAAGGTCGCTCAGGCCTTCCAACGCGTAGTACTCGCACTGCATGGGGATAATCACCCCATCGGCGGCTACCAAGGCGTTAAGCGTGAGCATCGACAGCGACGGTGGGCAGTCGATCAAAATGTAATCGTAGTTGTCGCGAATGGGCGCCAGGGCGCTGCGCAGACGGCTTTCTTTCATCTGCATTTCCAGCAGCACCACTTCCGCCGCGGTCAGATCGCGGTTGGCCGGCAGCAGTTGGTAACCGCCGTGCTCGGAATAGTGCATGGCCTGGGCCAGGTCGCATTCGCCAATCAGCAAATCGTAGACCGAGTTTTCCAGGCCGTGTTTATCCACACCGCTACCCATGGTGGCGTTGCCCTGTGGATCGAGATCGATCAACAGCACCCGACGCTTGGTTGCGACCAGGGATGCTGCGAGGTTGATACAGGTGGTGGTTTTACCCACACCACCTTTCTGGTTCGCTATCGCGAATACCTTAGCCATTCTTGCTTGTGTTCCCTATCATGCCGTGCGGCGCAGTATCAGCAGATGGCGTTGGCCTTGGCAACCAGGTACGGCCAAGGCGTGTTCGCTATCGAGGTGGAAGTCTGCCGGCAATGCTAACAGCTCGTCGCTTGGATGAACGCCCTTCATTGCCAGCCAGCGGGTATCACGGTCGCCCAGGTGGCGCGTCCAGTTGCTGAAGTTCTCCATGCTGCTGAACGCTCGGGACACGATCCCGTTGAAAGGCAGTTCAGGTGTGAAGGCTTCGACACGACTGTGGATAACTTGCAGGTTATCCAGCTTGAGCTCGAGTTTGACCTGGGTCAGGAAGCGGGTTTTCTTGCCGTTGCTGTCCAGGCAGGTCACGTGGGACTCGGGAAACAGGATCGCCAACGGAATGCCAGGCATGCCGCCGCCACTGCCGACGTCGAGCCAACGGCCATTTTCGATAAACGGCATCACGCTGAGGCTGTCGAGCAAATGCCGCGACACCATCTCGTCCGGATCACGTACCGCGGTCAGGTTGTAAGCCTTGTTCCATTTGATCAACAGGGCCAGATAGCCCAGCAGTAACTCATGCTGGGCTTCGGTCAGGGCCACGCCCAACTGGCGCGCTCCTGTGGATAACTCTTCGGCGTGTTGCGAGGTGACCAACGAACTCAAGCGCTTTGCTCCAACTGACGGCCCGCGCCGCGTTTTTTCAAATGAATCATCAACAGCGAGATGGCTGCCGGGGTGACGCCTGGGATACGTGAAGCCTGCCCGAGGGTTTCCGGCCGAGTTATCCCCAGCTTGCTTTGAATTTCTTTCGACAACCCGGAAATCCCGGTGTAGTCGATATCCACAGGCAGCTTGGTGTCTTCACTGGCGCGCAGCCGGGCGATCTCGTCCTGCTGGCGATCGATGTAGCCTGCGTATTTGGTCTTGATTTCAACCTGTTCGGCAACCTGTGGGTCTTCTGCGCCGTGGCCAGTCACTTCGACCAGACCAGCGTAGTCGATTTCCGGACGGGAAAGCAGGTTGAGCAAGTTGTACTCATGGGTCAACGGCGTGCCGAATTTTTCCGCAATGGCGTCGCCCTGCTCCGTGCCCGGGCGAACCCAGGTACTCTTCAGACGCTGTTCTTCGAGCGCAATGCTTTCGCGTTTTTTGCAGAAGGCCGCCCAGCGGGCGTCATCGACCAGGCCCAGTTCGCGACCTTTTTCGGTCAAGCGCAGGTCGGCGTTGTCTTCGCGCAGAATCAGACGGTATTCCGCCCGAGATGTGAACATCCGGTACGGTTCCTGGGTACCCAGGGTAATCAGGTCGTCGACCAATACGCCGATGTAGGCCTCATCGCGACGCGGGCACCAGCTGTCTTTGCCCTGTGCACGCAATGCTGCGTTGGTCCCGGCCAGCAAACCTTGGGCGCCGGCTTCTTCATAACCGGTGGTGCCGTTGATTTGGCCGGCGAAGAACAGGCCGCCGATCACTTTGGTTTCCAGGCTGTATTTCAGGTCGCGCGGGTCGAAGTAGTCGTACTCGATGGCGTAGCCCGGACGCACGATGTGCGCATTTTCCATACCGCGAATCGACTGCACGATCTGGATTTGCACGTCGAACGGCAGCGAAGTGGAAATTCCGTTCGGATACAGCTCGTGGGTGGTCAACCCTTCCGGCTCGATAAAGACCTGGTGGCTTTCCTTGTCGGCAAAGCGGTGGATCTTGTCTTCGATCGACGGGCAATAACGCGGCCCAATGCCTTCGATCACCCCGGAATACATCGGCGAACGATCAAGGTTCGCAGCAATGATTTCGTGGGTACGGGCGTTGGTGTGGGTGATCCAGCAACTGACCTGTTTCGGATGCTGTTCCTTGGAGCCCATGAACGACATGACCGGAATCGGCGTATCGCCGGCTTGTTCGGTCATCACCGAAAAATCCACAGAACGCCCGTCAATACGTGGCGGGGTCCCGGTTTTCAGGCGACCGACCCGCAGCGGCAATTCCCGCAGGCGTTTTGCCAGAGCAATCGACGGCGGATCGCCAGCGCGACCACCGGAATAGTTCTGCATACCGATGTGGATAAGCCCACCCAGGAAGGTGCCGGTGGTCAGTACTACGGATTCTGCGAAGAAACGCAGGCCCATTTGAGTGACAACACCGCGTACCTGGTCCTGTTCGACGATCAGGTCATCGGCTGCCTGCTGAAATATCCACAGGTTCGGCTGATTTTCCAGGGTTTCACGTACCGCAGCCTTGTACAGAATACGGTCGGCCTGGGCACGCGTTGCACGCACGGCCGGGCCTTTGCGGCTGTTGAGCACACGAAACTGAATACCACCTTTGTCGGTGGCCATGGCCATCACGCCGCCAAGGGCATCGATTTCCTTGACCAGATGGCTTTTGCCAATCCCGCCAATCGCGGGGTTGCAACTCATGGCACCGAGGGTTTCCACGTTATGCGTCAGCAACAGGGTTTTTACACCCATGCGTGCTGACGCCAGTGCTGCCTCGGTACCGGCATGACCGCCGCCGATGACGATCACTTCAAAACGGGAAGGGAAATCCACCACGCACCTCGTGCCTGCTTATGTAGGTAATCAGGAATTGTTTGTTGAAAGGGTTTTAGAGCTTTGCGGGCAAGTATAGGGACTTAGCCCTTCCTAAAGAACCCTTTGCACAAAATTTAACCAGCTGTGGATGAATCACAGACAATAGAAATTAAAAGAGAGAAATTTATTAAATCTTTGTTTTTATGTTTATTTATACTGAGCACCATTTCTGTGGATAGATCTCTACAGCCCTTTATTTACAATGCGTACAGCGATTCAAAACGTTGTGATCATCTGCCAATGAGGCCCTTGGATAAGTGCTTTAAGCCTGTGGATTAAACCGGTGGTTATCCACAGACGGGTTTTTACTCAGGTTTCAGACCCTGTTATCAACTGGGCACAGGAGCGGTTATTCACAGGGCTTAATCCACAGAAACGCCAGATTTCGTCCACGGCAAGCTAGGAATTAATCCTGAGTAGGACAAAAAGAGATCTATTGTGGGAAAACACTGGGCCAGTTAATAATAGCGATTATCATTAACCCACCTTGTCGCGCCTATGCCTCCCTCTTCCCATACCGCAGCGGTCCAGCACATCTATGAGCAACATCATTCGTGGCTGCGCGGGTGGCTCAAGGGAAAATTGCATAACGCCAGCGATGCAGCCGATGTGGCCCACGATACGTTCGTGCGCATGCTCGGTGGACGTCACGCAGCGCAGATCCTTGAACCACGGGACTATCTGGCCACCATCGCCAGGGGCCTGGTGATCGACCGCTATCGCCGGCATGCCGTCGAACAGGCCTACAGGCAAACCCTGGCAGAGCGTCCTGAAGCCACGGCTATCAGTGAGGAAGACAAGGCAATCATCATCGAAACGCTGGTGGCTGTGGATAAAGCGCTGTCTGGGCTGGGTGAGCGGGCCCGCCGAATTTTCATGCTGGCACAGATTGAAGGGCTGACTTATCAACAGATCGCCGATCAACTGCAGGTATCACTGACCACGGTGAAGAAACACATGATCCGTGCCCTTACCGAGTGCTCCCTGATCATGGCCAGCCGGTAATGACCAACCCCGACCGCAAGACGTTCGAGGCCGCTGCCAGTTGGTATGTGCAATTCCAGTCGCAACCACCGACGCCGGCACAACATCAAGCCTGGCAGCAATGGCTTAATCGTGACCCGTCCCACCAGGCGGCCTGGAACCAGATGGAGCAGCTGCAACGCAGCCTCGGTGGCCTGCCCCCTGACCTCACGCGCCGCGCGTTATCCGCCACGCAACAGCGGCGCCAGGTACTCAAGTGGATGCTGGTGCTCGGCGGCAGTGGCTATCTGGGCTGGAACGTCCAGCAACATACGTCGCTGGGTAACGCATGGGCTGATTACCGCACGTCGGTGGGCCAGAGGCGACGCATCGAGCTGGCGGATGGCACGCAGATCAATCTCAATACTCATACCGCTATCGATGTGGCATTTGACGGGCGCCAACGGTTGATTCGTCTGCGCGAGGGTGAAGTACTTATCCACACCGGCAAAGGGGGTGGGCACTTACCGTTTTATGTAGAGACTCGCCAAGGCCGGGTCCAGGCGCTGGGCACCCGTTTTACTGTGCGCCAACTGCCGGACGCCACGCGGGTAGGCGTCTTGGAAGAACGGGTGGAGGTATCTCCCGGCGACCAACCCGAACTTCACCGAATTATTGGAGCGGGTGAGAGCGCAGAGTTTGATCGGCACGATGTGCGCCTTACCCAGGGGTATGGCGGTGTACAGGCAGCCTGGGTAGATGGCCAACTGATCGTACTCGATGCTCGGCTGGGAGAGGTTATCGATGAGTTGGCGCGCTATAGGCCGGGTGTGTTGCACTGTGACCAAGCGTCTGCGGGCCTGCGTGTTTCCGGTACCTTCCGTCTGGACTCAACCGATGCCGTCCTGGCCAACCTGCAAGCGAGCCTGCCGATTCAAGTGAAATACTTTACGCGCTATTGGGTGTCGGTCACCCGAATCGGCTGACCGAAAAAATAATCCACAGAGGGGTTATCTTTTTTTGACCTGGCGCGGCCCTACAGGTAATCACGACGCTACCTTCAGGGCTTACTCACCTATGCGCCTTCCCGCCCCGCTCCGCAAACGACTTTCCTGCCATGGCATGACCTACGGTCTGCAGCTCATCACCGCGACGACCGGTGTGTTGTTATCCACCGCCGTCATGGCCGCCAGCGCAACGCAACACTTTGCAATTGCCGCTGGCCCGCTGGACAAGGCCTTGAGCCAGTTTGCCGCCAGGGCCAATGTGATTCTGTCCTTCTCCCCCCAGCAAACCGCGCGTTTGAATTCACCAGGGCTGCAAGGTGATTACTCGGTGGACCAGGGCTTTGCGCTGCTGCTGCAGAACTCGGACCTGCAGGCGGTCGTACAGGCTCCCAACAGCTATGTATTACAGCCGGCACCTGCTGGCCAACTGACCTTGGCCCCTACCACCGTGAGCGCTTATCAACAGGGCGGTTTCAATCAAGAAATCGGCGGGGATGTAGGCTACAAGGCGCAGAACAGCCGCATCGGCACTAAGACCAGCACACCGCTGTCCGAGACTCCGCGTTCGGTGTCCGTTGTCACTGGCCAGCGTATCAAGGACCAGAAGTCCCAAACCCTGACAGAAGTGTTGGGCTACGTACCGGGGATCTTCGCCCCACCGTTCGCGGCCGGCGACGGCTTGGCAGGCGATCTGTTTTTCATTCGCGGTTTCAACGCTACGGATTACGGCTACGGCCTGCTGCGAGATGGCCTGCGGGTGCAAGGCAATCGATACGACACCACCAGCGAACCCTACGGCCTGGAACGGGTCGAGATTTTCCGTGGCCCTTCTTCCTTGCTCTATGGTGAAAACGCACCCGGCGGCCTGGTTAACCTGGTGAGTAAACATCCGACTGCAACCCCGCAAGGCGAGGTGCAGGTGAGTTATGGTTCGAATGATCGACGCCAGCTGGGTGTGGATATCTCGGGCCCGCTCAACGACAGTGACAATATCCTGGGCCGAGTGGTGATGCTGGGGCGTAAATCCGACACCCAGACCGATCACGTCCCCGACGATCGTCTGTATATCGCGCCATCCCTGACCCTGAACTTCGACGACTACAACACCCTGACGCTGCTGGCCAACTACCAGAAAGACCATACCAACCTGGAACTCGGCCTACCTGCAGCCGGCACGCTGCTTACCAATCCCAACGGCAAGCTGTCCAAACACACCCTGCTGGGCAACCCGGACTGGAACACCTTTGAACGCCAAGCGTGGAGCGCCGGCTATGAGTTCAGCCACAGCTTCAATGATGATTGGCAGTTCCGTCAGAACTCTCGCTATATGCAGTCACGCATCAACCGGCATGAAACCTGGCCAGGCACACTCAATAACGGCGGGTTCGGCACCCGGCTGAACATGAACGCCTACGACCGCTACAACAAATCGATGGTCTATTCCCTGGATAACCAGCTCGAAGGCAAGTTCCAGGTGGGCGGCCTGGAAAACACGGTGCTATTGGGCGCCAGCTATGACCGAACCTCGTTCAATCAAGACTGGGATGCGGGTTTCGCCGGCACCATCGATGTGTATAACCCGGTGTACCTGCGCGACCCGCTCACTCCACTGGCAGTGCAAAACACCTTGCTTGAACAGCAGATGAAAGGCGTTTATGCACAGGTCCAGAGCAAATACGACCATTGGCTCTTTCTGCTCGGCGGCCGCCAGGACTGGGTCGACAGCGACTACCGCGACAAGGTCCAGCCATCGAGCAATATCAACTCACAGGATCGTAAATTCACTTACCAGGGCGGGGTGATGTACCAGTTCGACAACGGCCTGACGCCGTATGTCAGCTATTCCACCGCCTTTGTCCCCGTGCAGCAGATCTCCAACGCCGGCTCGCCGTTGAAACCGATCACCAGCAGCCAATACGAATTGGGCATTAAGTACGAACCGATCGGCTGGGATACGGCGATGACCGTGTCGGTGTATGACCTGCGCAAGCAGGACGATACCTACCTGGATGCCACCACCAACAGCTATCGCCAAGTCGGTGAAAGTCGCGCAAAGGGCGTGGAAGTAGAGGTCAACAGCAACATCAGCGCCAACTTCAACGTGACGGCGGCCTATACCTACACCGACGCCCGGATAACCAAGGATTCGGCCACGTCGCTGGTGGAAGGCCGTCAAATGACGGGCGTGCCGCGTAACCAGGCTTCGGTGTGGGGTAAATATCGCTTCCTGGATGGCCAACTCAAGGGTTTCTCCCTGGGCGGCGGTGTACGTTATTTCGACAGTACCTTTGCCTACACGGCGCCGACGCTCTACGGCAAGCTGGATGCAGGAAGCGTCACCTTGGTGGATGCGGCACTGGGTTATCAGATCAATCCACACTGGTCGGTGGACCTGAACGCCAAGAACCTGTTTGACAAGGAATATGTATCTGGTTGCAACGATGCAGGGCGTTGCTATTGGGGCGACAGCCGTACCTTGCTCGGTACGGTGTCCTATAACTGGTAGTCGTTGTGGATAACTCGACTATTTGCCGATGCAGAAGCTGGAGAAAATCCGCCCGAGCAAATCATCTGAACTGAAAGCCCCGGTGATTTCACCCAACAGCTGCTGCGCCTGGCGCAGATCCTCAGCCAGCAGCTCCCCAGCCCCCGCCAAGGTCAGCTGGGCGCGCCCGTGCTCCAAGGCCGCGCTGGCATGACGCAGCGCTTCCAGGTGCCTGCGCCGCGCACTGAAGCTGCTTTCCGACGTCTGTTCGTAGCCCATGCAGGCTTTAAGGTGCTCGCGCAGCAACTCCAGACCGTCACCGGCCGATTTCGCGCTCAAGCTGATCGTGACGTGGCCATCTTCACTGGTTTCCAGGGCGATGGCTTCCCCCGTAAGGTCGGCCTTGTTACGGATCAAGGTGACTTTGGCTGGGTCTGGCCGTTGTTCAAGGAATTCGGGCCACAAGGCAAAAGGATCCACAGCTTCCGGCGCAGTGGCATCCACCACCAGCAACACACGATCGGCTTCGCTGATCGCCTTGAGCGCACGTTCCACGCCGATCTTTTCCACCTGGTCGTCGGTATCGCGTAAACCAGCGGTGTCCACCACGTGCAGCGGCATACCGTCGATGTGGATATGCTCGCGCAAGATATCCCGGGTGGTGCCGGCGATCTCGGTGACGATGGCCGCCTCGCGCCCTGCCAGAGCATTGAGCAGGCTTGATTTGCCGGCATTTGGTCGGCCGGCAATCACCACCGTCATTCCATCGCGCAGCAAGGCGCCCTGCCCGGCTTCGCGCAGCACTGTGGATAACTCATCGCGGACTTTATCCAGCATCGCCAATACGTGGCCATCCGCCAGGAAGTCGATTTCTTCTTCCGGAAAATCAATCGCGGCTTCGACGTAGATGCGCAGGCTGATCAGTTGCTCGGTCAAGTTATGCACACGCAGGGAAAAAGCCCCCTGCAATGAACGCAATGCGTTACGTGCAGCCTGTGCAGAACTGGCTTCGATCAAATCGGCGATGGCTTCGGCCTGGGCCAGGTCGAGCTTATCGTTCAAGAATGCGCGTTCGCTGAATTCCCCTGGTCTGGCCAGGCGGCAACCCAATTGCAAGCAGCGCTGCAGCAGCATATCCAACACCACAGGCCCACCGTGCCCTTGTAATTCAAGGACATCTTCACCGGTGAACGAGTTTGGCCCTGGAAAATAGATGGCCAGCCCCTCGTCCAATACGCTGTGGTCGGCATCCAGGAACTGGCCGTAATGGGCATAACGGGGTTTCAGCTCCCGGCCGCTGATAGCCTTGGCTGCCACGCCCGCCAATGGCCCGGAAATTCGAACGATGCCGACGCCGCCCCGACCTTGAGCGGTAGCGACAGCAGCGATGGTTTCACGAGGAGCGCTCATCAGCAGGTTCCAGAACAAAAGTGACGGAAAGCAAAACGCCCCACTAGGGGGCGTCTTGAGTGGTTATCCACAGAGTAAATTACGCCTCGGCTTTTTGGGTAGCCGCTTCGATTTTACGTGTGATGTACCACTGTTGAGAGATCGACAACACGTTGTTGACCACCCAGTACAGTACCAAGCCAGCAGGGAACCACAGGAAGAAGAAGGTGAAGATGATTGGCATCATTTTCATTACCTTGGCCTGCATCGGATCCGGCGGGGTTGGGTTCAGACGCTGCTGGATGAACATGGTCGCGCCCATGATGATCGGCAGGATAAAGAACGGGTCTTTGATCGACAGGTCAGTTATCCACAGCATGAACGGAGCTTGGCGCATTTCCACGCTTTCCAGGAGTACCCAGTACAGCGACAGGAACACCGGCATCTGTACCAGAATCGGCAAGCATCCACCCAGCGGGTTGATCTTCTCTTTCTTGTACAGCTCCATCA
>NZ_WKCD01000199.1:0-10409 GCF_021606625.1 Pseudomonas sp. PA-4-8C | reverse complement strand
ATAAAGAGGTCTGCGTGGTCGACAAACTGGCCAAATGTCCGGAGGTCGGCGGTGGGTACGCCGAGCTTTTTTGCCAAGGGCGATTTGTCCCGCTCGAACACGCTGTCCCACAGATAAAGAAAGAGTTTGCCGTGGATGTCGGCGTTGAGGATTTTATGAGTGGTGATGCCTGAGTTGAGGTTGCATAAGTGCTCGAGGAACACCTCGATGACCCGATCGTTTCCGCGTTTATGCCGCTTGGAAAGATAATAAGAAGACGTTTGATCGTACTCGATCGCTCTCAACTTATTGTGCGCAGCGCTTTCATCATATTGGGCAAAGGCAAAAATGCGCTCTTGGACGAGCGGGGGCAGTGTTTTGACAAAATCGACTAACGCTTTATCGAATGCGTCGCTGTTGTCTCGGCCGGAGTTTGCGACGGTGACGCCTTTGGACAGCTTGTTGAGCAAGGCCATGTTTTCTTTGTACTTCACGCCTAGCGTAGGCTCAGCCTTGGCCTTGATAAACCAGGGGCCAATCAACTTGTCGTCCATGTTACGGGATGGGCACTCGGCCAGGATAAAAGCATTGAGCGCATTAAGAACCATTTTCCAGTTACGCACAGGCGATGCGGTAACCGTTGCTGTGGCCTGATCACTCGGGACATTGTCAAAATTTGCCGGGCAGAATTCGAAGTTCCATCGCCTTTTGAACGCAGAATCCATGAAAAATACAGACTCGTCACTGGTGTTCATGGTTGCGATGAGAAATAGGTTAGGCGGGAGTTTCAAGCGCCGGGCATCGAGCAGGGTTTGGAGTTCCTGTGGCAGATGCTGCCTTGTCACCGGGCCCTTTTTCAACTCGGTGTCCAGCGCTTTAATGATCAAGTCTGACACGCTGATTTCGTAGCTGGACCATCCATCATCAGCACGGTCGAGCAACTGGAACACATCGCCGAAGATCTCTGCGCAGTTGCCACGGTTTATCTCATCAATCAACAGCACCACATTGGCAACCGTTTGGCCGTTGGCGTGGTTGGCCCAGTAGCTGTAAGCGCTGGACAGCGCACGTATGAAGGGGCCTGCGTACATGGTGTAGGAGATCGACCCTTCGTCAGACAGGGGTAACAAGCGTGCTACAAACTCACCATAGCTGTAATCCGGGTGAAAGGTTACCGGCACTACATTGTTGCCCTTGGCATCGACTCGCTCTGCCTTGTCAGTGCGTGCCAAATAGCTTTTGCTGGTACCCGGCGGGCCGAAGAGGATGAGTTGGTGCGGAAGGGGAAAGTCCATTTGACGTGCGTTCCTTGTTGTCGACGTGACGGGCTTGGAATTTGAATAGTATCAAAATGCCATTTTTTTATGGTGGTGGGTACCCATTCGATGGTCGTATGGATGCCACCTAAATAAAATATACACAACGGCGAATGTTTTTTGATGCTTGCGTTTGGCGATGCGTAGAGAGCCAGAGCTGGATCATGGTTATTTATTTCCCTTTATTGCCGAGCTCCCGGAACTAGCACCGAAACTTCCAGTCGATTAACCCAGTTAACTCCGACTGCGGCCTAAGGAACTAATGGCACTGCGCTTGTATTGTCCGGTAGTTCCAAATAGCCATACCTTTTTCGCAAGTTAAATACCTCAGACTATGTCGTCAATGCCTCTCGATGCCTGCCATCTGCACATCCCGCACACCGACCAAGTGTGCGCGTGGCTGATGCAGCACGCCGGGCTCAAAACCGCTGATCTGGAACGCGCCCAGCGTTTATCCACTGAGCCTGGCGACCTGCTCGGTTTACTCACGCGCTTGGGCTTGGTGTCTGAAATCGAACTGGCTCGCGCCTGGGCTGATTTGCTGGATGCGCCACTGCTGTTGGCCGACGCCGCGCCGCCGTTGCTCGACCCGCTTCCTCTGCTCACCGAGCGCTTCATGCGTCACTACCAGGTAGTGCCCATGGGTTGGCATCAGGGCGGGTTGCGCGTAATGGCCGCCAACCCCGCGCAGTTATATCCGTTCCAGGCCCTGGCGTATGCCTGTGAGGTGCCGGTGTGGCTGGCCATCGGTTCGCGTACTGAAGTCGACGCGCTGATCGAGCGCTATTACGGCCAAGGCCGTTCCGCCATGGGCAGCCTGATCGAAAACCTCGATGAGCAGGGGGGCGCCCTGGAAGATATCGAACACCTCAAGGACATGGCTTCGGAAGCACCGGTGATTCGCCTGGTCAACCTGATCCTGCAGCGCGCGGTGGAACAGCGCGCTTCGGATATCCATATCGAACCCTTCGAAAACCAACTCAAGGTGCGCTACCGCATCGACGGTGTGTTACACGACGCCGAAGCGCCGCCGGCCAGTTCGTCGGCGGCGGTGATCTCGCGGGTGAAGATCATGGCTCGCCTGGACATTGCCGAACGGCGCCTGCCTCAGGACGGGCGCATCATGCTGCGCATTCAGGGCAAGGCGTTGGACCTGCGGGTGTCCACGGTGCCCACCAGCTTTGGCGAGTCGGTGGTGATGCGCCTGTTGGACCGGCAAACCGTGCAGTTCGACTTCCCCAGCCTGGGCTTTGATGGCCCACGCCTGGCGGCCTTTTTGGACCTGTTGGCGCGGCCCCACGGCATCCTGTTGGTCACCGGGCCTACGGGCTCGGGCAAAACCACCACGCTCTATACCGCGTTGTCGCAGCTCAACACGGCTGAACGCAAGATCATCACCGTGGAAGACCCGGTGGAATACCAGCTTGAAGGCATCAACCAGATCCAGGTCAAGCCGGCCATCGGCCTGGACTTTGCCGGAGCGCTGCGCGCCATCGTGCGCCAGGACCCGGACGTGATCATGATCGGTGAAATCCGCGACCTGGAAACCTGCCGTATCGCCGTGCAGTCCTCCCTCACGGGTCACTTGGTGCTCTCAACCCTGCACACCAACAGCGCCGCGGCGAGCATCACGCGCTTGCTGGACATGGGCGTGGAAAGCTACCTGATTGCCTCCACGGTCAGCGGTATCCTCGCCCAGCGCCTGGTGCGCCGCCTGGACCCTGCCACGCGCGTGGCCTTCCAGGCCCCAGCGCAATTGATCCAGGAGCACGGCCTGGATCGCCTGACCGAGCAGCGTCCCATCCTGCTTTACCGCGGCGATTATCACGGCCGCAGCGCCCTCACTGAGTTGTTGGTAATGAACGATGAGTTGCGTGGCCTGCTGATGGGCCGCGCCGACGCCGCCAGCCTCGAACACGCCGCCCGCCGCGCCGGTTTGCGCACCTTGTATGAAGACGGTTTGCGCCAGGCCCTGGCCGGTGTCACGTCCCTGGAAGAAGTGCTGCGCGTCACCCGTGGTGACGACGCGTGAGCCTGTTCAAGTTCCGTGCGTTGGACAGCCAGGGCGTGGCCCAAAGCGGCACGCTGCAAGCTATTGACCAGGCCGCTGCCGTCGCCGTCTTGCATCAGCGAGGCTGGTTGCTGCTGCACATCGAAACGGCCAGCGGCCCCTTGTTGCGCCAGGCACGCGGGCAGTTGAAGGGCGCAGCGCTGGTGAGTTTTACCCAGCAATTGGCCACGCTACTGGGTGCCGGCCAGCCCCTCGAACGCGCTTTAAACCTGTTGCTCAAGCAAGCCCGCCATCCCCAGGTGCGGGCCTTGATCGAGCGCATTCGCGATCAGGTCAAGGCCGGCAAACCGCTGTCGGCGGCGCTGGAGGAGGAGGGCGGTACGTTTTCCCCGCTGTACCTGAGCATGGTGCGCGCCGGTGAAGCCGGCGGGGCGCTGGAAGGCACCCTGCGCCAGCTCAGCGACTACCTGGAGCGCAGCCAGTTGCTGCGCGGCGAGGTGATCAATGCGCTGATCTACCCGGCATTCCTGGTGGTGGGCGTACTGGGTTCCCTGGCGCTGTTGCTGGCCTATGTGGTGCCGCAATTCGTGCCGATTTTCCAGGATCTGGGTGTACCGATTCCACTGATCACCCAGGTGATCCTGGCGCTTGGCGAGTTCCTCGGCGCCTATGGCCTGGTGGTGCTGGCCGGGTTGTCGATCAGTGGATGGGTCCTGGCAGCGCGCCTGCGCGACCCCCTGCGCCGTGAGCGTTACGACCGTCACCTGCTGGGCATCCGCGTGATCGGCCCGCTGTTGCAACGGGTGCAAGCCGCCCGCCTGGCCCGCACCCTCGGCACGTTGCTCAGCAATGGCGTGGCGCTGCTGCCCGCGCTGGTGATCGCCCGGCAGGTTTGCAGCAACCGTGCGCTCCAGGCGCAAGTGGCGCTGGCGGCGCAACGGGTCAAGGGCGGCGGCACCCTGGCCGATGCGTTCGGTCGCCAGCCGCTGTTACCGGAACTGGCGCTGCACATGATCGAAGTCGGCGAACAGGCCGGCGAACTGGACAGCATGCTGCTCAAGGTTGCCGACATTTTCGACGTCGAGGCCAAGCGCGCCATCGAACGCTTGCTCGCGGCAATGGTGCCGACCCTCACCGTGGTCATGGCGGTGCTGGTGGCGGTGATCATGCTCGCGATCATGCTGCCGCTGATGAGCCTCACCAGCCATATATGAACTTTCAAGGAGCAGAACCGATGAAAACCCGACACCGCCAAGGCGGCTTCACCCTTTTGGAAATGCTGGCGGTGATTGTGCTGCTGGGCATTGTCGCGACCATTGTGGTGCGCCAGGTCGGTGGCAATGTGGACAAGGGCAAGTACGGCGCGGGCAAGGCGCAACTGGCCAGTTTGAGCATGAAGATCGACAGCTACGCCCTGGACGTGGGTGCGCCGCCCAACAACCTGCAACAGCTGCTCGACAAGCCCGCCAGTGCGTCCAACTGGGCCGGCCCCTACGCCAAACCGTCGGAGTTGAAAGACCCGTTCGGCCATGGGTTTGGCTATCGCTTCCCCGGTGAGCACGGGGCCTTCGACCTGATCTTCTACGGCCAGGACGGCCAACCCGGCGGCGAGGGCTACAGTGCCGACCTGGGCAACTGGGAATAACCCGCCCGTGGCCCAGCGAGGCTTTACCCTGCTGGAGATGCTGGTGGTCATTCTATTGATCGGCATTGCGGCGGGGTTGTTGGGGCTAGGTGTACGGCAAGGGTTGCAGGTGGCCAAGGAGCGGCGGGTGGTCGCGCAGATGGTCGAGGCCCTGCGCGCCACGCGTGCGAGCGCGATCGTCAGCGGCCAGGCGGCGCACACTCAATTCGACCTCCAGGGCCGCACGTTCCAGGCGCCAGGGCGTGCGTCACAGCAGTGGCCGGCGCAGGTGCAGGTGACCTTGCACAGTGCCGAGCAGGCCGGGGCCGCCGTGGTGTTCTATCCCGACGGCAGTTCCACCGGCGGTAACCTGCTGCTGGCCAACGGCAGCCGGCGTTGGCGCATCGACATCGGCTGGCTCACCGGCAGTGTGCAGTCCAAGGCGCTGCCATGAAGCACCAGGCCGGTTTCACCTTGCTGGAAATGCTCGCCGCCCTGACGTTGATGGCGGTGTGCAGCAGCGTGTTGCTGGTTGCCTTCGGCCAGAGCGCGCGTTCGTTGTCCCAAGTGGCCCACAGCGACCGCCTCACCCATGCCGCGCTCACGCTGCTGGACCAGGAAGCTGCCGGCCCGCTGATTGAAGGAACCCGCCAAGGCCAACTCGATGGCATCCATTGGCAACTGACCAGCACCCGCCAACAGCCGCACCTGTTTCGTCTTGATCTGAACGTGCGTGAAGGCGCCCATCAGGCGCACTTCAGCACCTTGAAGGCGCGCCTGTGAAGCGCAGTGAGCAGGGCTTCACATTGCTGGAAGTGCTCGTGGTGCTCAGCTTGCTGTCGGTGTTGTTGCTGCTGGTGAGCGCAGCGTTGCTGGGAGCCAATCGGGCGGTGGCCAAGGCTCA
Organism: Pseudomonas sp. PA-4-8C; assembly: GCF_021606625.1. Lineage (NCBI taxonomy): Bacteria > Pseudomonadati > Pseudomonadota > Gammaproteobacteria > Pseudomonadales > Pseudomonadaceae > Pseudomonas > Pseudomonas sp. PA-4-8C. Next base: position 4,575 of record NZ_WKCD01000199.1, on the reverse strand, counting down.
GGCCTACACCGCCAGCCTGGATGAAATGCGCGCCGCCCAACAGTTTTTGCGCACCTCGATCAGCGAGGCGCTGCCGTTAAAACTCACTGACGACGACAGCCAGGCCGAGGGTTTCTTGATCGGCACGCCGGAGCGGCTGCAGTTTGTGGCGACCTTGCCCGCTGTATTGGGCGGGGGTATCCAGCGCTTTACCCTGCAACGGGTCGGGCAGGACCTACAGGTGGCTTTTTCACAGAGGGCATCGCAGGCCAACACGCAACGCGATGAGCCGCAGGTGCTTTTGCATAACGTCCAGGCCCTGCAGTTCAGTTATCGCGGTATATCGCCACTGGGCCAGCCCACCGACTGGTTGAGCCCGTGGCCCTGGCCCCGGCGCTTGCCCACAGCGGTGCGCATCAACGCCGCCGTCAACGGGCCGGTGCCGTGGGTTACTCAGGTGGTTGCGTTGCGCCTGAACCTGTCCAGCGCGAGCAGCGAAGAATGAAGCGCCAACGCGGTGCGGCCCTGCTGCTGGTGCTGTGGGTGCTGGCCCTGCTCAGCGTATTGCTGGGGGGCCTGGCCGGGTGGGTGCAACTGCAAAGTCGCCAGGCGCTATGGCTGCGCCAGCACACCCAAACACTGTTGGCCGCCCAGGCCGGTATCGCTCAGGTCATGGCGCAAGGGCAGTGGGTGGCGGACGGGCGTTCTATTGCGCTGACCTTCGAGGACGCCCGCTTGCAGGTCAGTGTGCGCAGTGAGCGCGGCAAGCTGTACCTGGTCAACGCCGCTCTCCAAGACGTCACGCGCCTGGCCCTGGCCTGCGGCGCTACAGCGGCCCAGGCCCAGCAGTTGGCCAAAGCCCTTGAGACTCGGCGCCATCAGGGCCAGGCGCCGTTTCGGGTGCTGGAGGAGGTACGTCAACTCCCCGGCATGACCCAGGCGCTCTACAGCCAATTGCTGCCACACATCACCTTGTGGAGCGACCTCGACCGGCCCGCTCCTGCATTCGCCAGCCCCCTGATGCGCAAGGCGTTGAACCTGCCACGCCAGGACGCCGAGGGCGTCGACCCCGGCCAGGTCGTGGAAATCGACAGCCGCGCCGAGCGCCCCGGCGGCTATCAGGCACGCCTGCGACTCACCCTTTTATTGAGCCCTGCGGAGGACAGCGCACAGCCCTACCGGGTGGTGCGGTGGCAAGAATGATTCAACTCGAACCGATTGCCCGCTATTGGCGCGCCAGCCTGCTGCAACAAGGCTGGCGCTTGTGGCTCACGGAGTTACGCGGCTGTGTGCCGAAGTGGCTGGCGTTCCAGGAGCCGCCTGAGCAGGTTCACCACTGGCCGCTGACGGCGCCGGTGGTGCCAGGCAATGCGCGCCAGGTGCTGATGCTTGCCCCCGACGCCGTGTTGCAGCAAAGCGTGCAACTGCCTCTGGCCGCTGCACGCAACCTCATGGAAGTGGTTGGCTATGAACTGGACCGCTACACCCCGTTTGACGCCGAGCAGCTCTACTTCGTCGCCCGTCAGGAGCGGCGCACACCCAGCCACCTGGAGGTGAGGGTGGTGGCGATCCTGCGCGAGCGCCTGGACCAGATTCTCACCGACTGCGCCGCCCTCGGCCTGTACCCGCACCGCGTGGATGTGGCGGGCTTAGGCATTGATCTGCTGCCGGCGCCGTTGCGCCCGCGTTCGCGTCCCGCCGGCAAGCAATTGCAGCGCAGCCTGCCGTGGTTGTGCGGCGCGTTGCTGATCGCGGCGATGCTGTTGTGGCTCAACGACCGCCAGCGGGTACTCGACACCATGCGCGCCACTGTCCAACAGCAAAAAGCTGAGGTCGCCCAGGTGCACGCCCTGCGCCAGCAACTGCTCAATACCCGTGGTGCGGCACAGTACCTGTCCCAGCGCAAACGGGCGCAACCACCCCTGGCTGCGCTGCTAAATGACTTGACCAGTTGCCTGCCCGCCGATACCTGGCTCGACCAATTGGACGTCAAGGACGGCGAAGTGAGTTTTTCCGGCCAGAGCGCCAAGGCCAGTGGCCTGATCAGCCGCATCAAAGGCTGCCAGCGCTTGGACAACGCACAATTCGAAGGGGTGATCCAACCCGACGCACGCACCGGCAAAGACCAGTTTGCCTTGCGTGCCCACTTACGCCAGGAGGCCGCCGATGCGCCGACCCCTCACACCCCGTGAACGCCGCGGCGCCGCCTTGTTGACCCTGGCGTTGGTGCTCGGCGCGGCCTATTGGCTGTTGATCGACAGCTGGTTCGCCGGCCCGCTGCGGGCCATGGGTGAACAGGCCGAACAGTTGCGTGAACAGCAGCAGCGCTATGCCAGCGTCATACGCCAGGGCGATGCCTTGCGCGAACAGCTGGCGCAGGCACAGCAAGACCCGGCCAGCAGCGCCAGCCTGTTGCCGGGGGACGACCCGGACGTGGTCGCCGCCGACCTGATGCAGCGTCTTGCCGACCTGATCAACAGCCACGCCAACCTCGGCGGCGGCTGCAACCTCACCCAGCGCAAGCCGATCACGCCTGAACAGGACGACAGCGAGCCCTATCGTCAGGTCAAGGTCAGCCTCACGCTCAATTGCGCCATCGAACCGCTGACCGCGATCCTGCATGGGCTGGAATATCAGCCGCCTTTTCTGTTCGTCGATGAGCTGCATATTCGTCGCGACAAACAGGCGCCGGCCAATGGCGGGGCAGGCAAGCTGGCGGTGCAACTGCTGGTGCGCGGCTACCTGCAACCGGCGCGGGTGGCACCATGATCGGCCCATTGCGTCCTCTGGAATGGGGCTGGCTCGGCGTGGCCGTGCTTTTGGGGCTGTTGATGGCGATGATCCTCAGCAGCATCGGCGATGCCCCCCGGTGGTTACCCGATGCACCGGTGCATGCGCCGCCCTCGTTCCAGGTGCAGGCCGCTCCCACGCCGGCGTTGCAAGACCTTGCCAGCACCTGGCAAGCGCCACTGTTCAGCCCGGATCGCCGCCCGGACCGGGAGGTGGGTAAAACCCAGGTGGCGAGCCTGGCCAACCTGACCCTCAGCGGCATCATGATCACCGGCAACCTGCAAATGGCCATGCTCAAGCAAGCCGGTGGCCCAACGCTCACGGTGCGCTTGGGCCAAGCGTTGCCCAACGGTTGGCGCCTGGAACACCTGACCCCGCAATACGCCCGTTTTGCCCTGGGCGGGCGCACCCAAACCCTGAGCCTCTACGGTAAGCGGCTACCCCTGATCTCACATCCCCGCGAGTCTCTCCCTTGATCGATATGCGCACTTCGCTGTTTTGCCTGGCTACCGCCGTCTCCCTGGGCGGCTGTGGCTCTTTGCCCGACACCCCCGACCCGGACGACGACCTGCTGCACGAGGCCCTGCAGGGCACCGGCGCACAACGCCCGCCGCTTCAGACGCCTGTGGCTCAAAGCCCTCCCCCTGCCACCCAGGCCCCGCCACAGCGCCAGTTGATTCGCGGCAATCAAGCGTTTGTGCGCCAGCCCAAGGCGCCTGTAAACGTGCCGGAGCAGGGCGGCGACATCGTGTTCAACTTCGCCGGCCAGCCCATCGAGGCCGTGATCAACAGCGTGATGGGCGACTTGCTGCACGAGAACTACAGCATCGCCGAGGGCGTGAAGGGCACTGTCAGCTTCTCCACCTCCAAACCCGTGGACAAACAGCAAGCGCTGTCGATTCTCGAAACCCTGCTGTCCTGGACCGACAACGCCATGATCAAACAGGGCAACCGCTATGTGATCCTGCCGGCCAACCAGGCAGTGGCGGGCAAGCTGGTGCCGCAGATGCGCGTGGCGCAACCGGCCAGCGGCCTCTCGGCACGTCTGTTTTCACTGCGCTATATCTCGGCCACCGAGATGCAGAAACTGCTCAAGCCCTTCGCCCGTGAAAACGCTTTTTTGTTGGTGGACCCGGCGCGCAATGTGCTGAGCCTGGCCGGCACGCCTGAAGAACTGGCCAACTACCAGGACACGATCGACACCTTCGATGTGGACTGGCTCAAGGGTATGTCGGTGGCGGTGTTTGGCCTGCAACGCGCCTCGGTAGCCGAGCTGATGCCCGAGCTGCAAGCCATGTTCGGCACGGACAGTGGCACACCCCTGGCCGGCATGCTGCGGTTCTTGCCGGTGGAGCGCACCAACTCGGTGGTGGCGATTTCTTCCCAGCCCCAGTACCTCAGCGAAGTGGGCGACTGGATTCGCACCATCGACGAGGGCGGCGGCAACGAGCCGCAGATGTATGTGTACGACGTGCGCAATATGAAGGCCGCCGACCTCGCAAAGTACCTGCGGCAAATCTACGGCAATGGCGCGATCAAGGATGACGCCCCGGCGAAGGTAGCGCCGGGGTTGCGTACCACCACCTTGTCCTCGTCCACCAGCGCCGGTTTGCAGGCCAACGCCCCGGTGCCAGCAGCCGAAGAACCTGAATCCGAGCCTGCCGAAAGCACCCAGGCGCCGCCCACCAGCGACCTCGAAGCGGGCACGCGCATCACCGCGCAAAAGAGCAGCAACCAACTGCTGGTACGCACCCGCCCGGCGCAGTGGAAAGAGATCGAAGCGGCGATCAAACGCCTCGACAACCC
>NZ_WKCD01000198.1:0-10487 GCF_021606625.1 Pseudomonas sp. PA-4-8C | reverse complement strand
GCCTGGATCAGACGCGGCATCACGCGGTTGCGGACCTTGAAGCGCGGCATCCACGCCAGTTTGCGATTGAAGCGCCGCATCTGGGCCAGTTCGGGCTCGCTGGCAGGCCAATGCTGGTAGGCCATCAGCGGTTATTACGCAGGATCGAGAAGTTCAACGCCGCGGCCACGCACAGCCACACCAGATACGGAAACAGGATCAGGCCGGTAATCAAATCCAGGCGCACGGCCAGCAGCACCATCGCTGCCACGGTGAGCCACAAGAGCACGATAATCACCATCCCGGCGAACAACCGATGGGCACCGAAGAACACCGGCGTCCACAGGGTGTTCAACGCAATTTGCGCCGCCCACAGGGCCAACACCATTTCGCTGCCGGGGATCAGGGTCAAGCGGTAACCGGCCCAGGCCAGCAGCAGGTAGATGATCGTCCAGGCCACTGGGAACAGCCAATTGGGTGGGGTGAAACTGGGCTTGACCAGGGATTCGTACCAGGCGCCGGGTTTGAAGATCACGCCAGTGCTGGCGGCGGCGGCGCAGGCAAGCAGGAAGATGAAAAAGGTCATGGTCGGTCCTTGAGGTCCTGTGGATGGAAAAACAATGCACTGCTTTGAGTGACTCAAGCAACCTCGGATAAATTCAATGGGAGCAGCAAAATACCCGCTCTTCTGCGCGTCATGAAAATTGGTTATGGTCGGCAACATCCAGCATCGCTGCCCGAGACGTCCCCTTGCCCCAGCTTGCCGATCACCGCAGCAGCCCCTGGTCAGTGTTCCTGATCTTCCTGCGCCTGGGCCTCACTTCCTTCGGCGGGCCGATTGCGCACCTCGGCTATTTTCGCCAAGAGTTCGTCACCCGCCGCCGCTGGCTCAGCGAGCGCAGCTATGCCGAACTGGTCGCCCTGTGCCAATTTCTCCCCGGCCCGGCCAGCAGCCAGGTCGGTATCGCGTTGGGCCTGTCCCGCGCGGGTTACCGGGGCGCGGCGGCAGCCTGGGCCGGGTTCACCTTGCCATCGGCCATCGTCCTGATCCTGTTTGCCCTGGGGCTGGCCCACTACGGCGGCGCCCTCCCCCATGGCGCGCTGCACGGCCTCAAGGTCGTCGCCGTAGCCGTGGTGGCCCAGGCTGTGTGGGGCATGGCACGCAACCTGTGCCGAGGCGTTTTACGGGTGGCGTTGATGTTGATCGCCGCCTGCGTGGTGTTGCTGCAACCCTCCGCTTGGGCTCAAGTCGGGGTCATGGTGGTCGCAGGCGTGGCCGGCCTGTTGCTGTTCAAGCCCGAGAGCAGTGCCGAGCCCGACGCCCTGCCGATTGCCATCAGCCGCCGCGCCGGGGCCCTATGGTTGATGCTGTTTTTGCTGTTGCTGGTGGCCTTGCCGCTCCTCGCCGCATGGGCGCTTAACCCCACACTGGCGCTGGTAGACGCCTTCTACCGCACCGGCGCGCTGGTATTCGGCGGCGGCCACGTGGTATTGCCGCTACTGCAAGCCGAAGTGGTGCCCAGCCAATGGGTCAGCAACGATGTTTTCCTCGCCGGCTACGGCGCCACCCAGGCCGTGCCCGGCCCGCTGTTCACCTTCGCCGCCTTCCTCGGCGCCTCCATGACCCACGCCCCGAGCGGTTGGCTTGGCGGGGTGATCGCGCTGCTGGCGATCTTCGCCCCGTCGTTTCTGCTGATCTTCGGCGCCTTGCCCTTCTGGGCCAACCTGCGCAAAAGCCCGCGCACCCAAGCCGCGCTCGCCGGGGTGAACGCGGCGGTGGTTGGCCTGTTGTTGGCGGCGCTGTACCAGCCGGTGTGGACCAGTGCGATTTTCAACGGCTACGACCTCGCCCTGGCGTTGCTGGCACTGGCCGTGTTGATGGTGTGGAAACTGCCGCCATGGCTGGTAGTGATAAGTTGCGGCCTACTCGGCGCGGCACTTTTGTAGGAGCGAGCTTGCTCGCGAAAAACTCACAGGCGCCGCGTTTATTCAGGAAGCACGCGTTATCGTTAACGATTTTCGCGAGCAAGCTCGCTCCTACAGCATTGGGGCTCAGCCTGGCTCGACAATCTTGAGCCATGGCCAACGCGCCTGATAACTCCGGGCCTTGTGCAAAAACAGCTCGGGCTCCGCGTGCAGCGGATTGATGCGCAGCACGCCCTGCTCCACATCTTCCAATCCATAAGGCGCATACACCTCACCGGAAGCGATATCCAGCGCAATGCACGTACCCGCCACCAGGTAACGGTCAACCCCCTGCCGAGCCGAATGCAACTGCGGGTAAGGCCGGCCAAACCGCTGACCATACCAAAGGTGCACCCGCGCCTGATTCCTGACCTCCACATTCACCCCCAGGTCTTGGAACAGCCCCTGCGCCGCACGAATTACCGCGTCTTCCGCCTCGTAGGACAGGTCCTCGTCAAAGTAAAAAACGTCGTAATCCTTAACGCCCTGAGCCGCCGGCAGATTCGCCTGATGGTTCCACACCGCCTGGAACAAACAGCCCGCCGTGAGCATGCACTGCGGCACGCCAAGCTCCGGCAGCCGCGCTGTGATTTGCGCATTGATCGGATTGGCCATCGCCAATTCAAGCAAGGTGTCGACAGTCAATGTCATGTTCAATCCTCCATCGTCAGCGCCAACCATAACACCTGAATATGGCACTCCTGTAGGAGCGAGCTTGCTCGCGAAAATCCCAAACGATCACGCAGCGCCTGAAAGCAAAATCCGATTCCCCGGCCGCACCTTGCGCCATTGCGCCGACTTGAGCGCCGGGGTGGCCGTCTCTAAGGTGTGAAGGATGATCGTTAACACCGGATTCCATTTGAAATTTAATGAAAGGCCGAATAACGAGAGCGGCGATTGCGTTCAACCTGTTCCTTCATGCCAAGAGCACGGCATCTGCTGTCGTTACTCCACCTCCCAGAGTAACAAGCACACTTCTCCCTGCTCACCATCGCTGAAGTATTTTTTAGAGTCTGGCGCTGCCCAAAAGGGCATACCCTCAAACCAATAGGCCCACTTGGTCTGAAGGTCTGTTTCTACATCACTGCACAACAACATCAACTGAACCTTGCGAACCCCTTGTGCAACGGCACCTTGGAGTTTTTCCCGATCTTCTGTGATTTTTGCTTTCCATTTGTTCTGCGTATAGGCATGCACCAACGACGTTTCCACCAACCAGGTTGTACCATCCTTCGCCGAAATCGCGATGTCACCCAATTGAGCAGATGCGTGGCCAGTAAAGTGTGTCTTGTAGCCAGGCTTTGGATTGCACTCGAACGCTAGAGCGGTAAACGCGCTGAACTGTTCCCAGTTGAACCACTCTTCAAACGAGTAGCCGGTGCCTGCAAAGCGCGTGATGTCACGGGCCTTGGGGCTGAAGTGGTCTTCCAGTATCTGAGCGAGTTCGCCTAGAGTCATGTGCATCGTCCTTGTATTGCTAATGGGCAGACACCCAGCGTACGCCTACAGGTGCCTGGTGGAACCACTTAACTATTTTGTAAGGCCCGGCTCACAGCCGCTACCTCATAGGTCGAAAAGCATCAGGCCCCAAAAAATTATTGGCGTGGTAGATCAGTTCACCGCCGCCTTGCTCAACCGCACCAGTCCGAGGATGGCTTCGCTTAGGCTGGTCGCGCCTTTGTTGCTTTGGGTCAGCACCACATCCACATTGGTTCCGTCACGCTTGGCCATCGTCAGCTTTTTATTCATTAGACCGCTGATGGTCACGTCGGCAATATCGGCAAGTGCCACGCGGTGCGACTCCTTGAATTGCAGGCGCACGTATACGTACTCAAGATCAACCAGTACGCCCTTGTCGCCAGAGCCGAACACTGTCTCGTCGAAGAAGAACACCACCTCGTCCTTGGCAATGTTCAACGCGTTCTTGGATTCGAAGGTCAGGACCTTCTTCGTCGGCAAGTCCGGCGCCACATAGAACTTGTGATCGGCGTTGGACCTGAAACCTTGGGCGGCAGCCGCCACGGTCAACCCGCAGCCGCCGCGTTTCGCTGAGCCTGGTAGTACAGGTGTAACAACCGATAGCGCGCTTGCCTGCGTCTCGCGCGCCACGATTTTCTCGATCACTCGCTCACAGTGTTCATCGAAACGTTCATAATTGATAAATTGCGCATAGCGCTCGATGTCCGGGCGACTGGCGCTGAAACTTTCCACAGTGCTGAGGTCGCACTGGCGCAATTGCTCCTGGATCAGAGCTTGCTTTTCCTTGAGCAGGCCGCCCATGCCGAAGTACTCCACAACGCCATCGAGTCGCCCTTGATCGCCGCCAAACTTTCGTAGCAGGATCGGATAGATACGCTCGTTGTAGGGATAAGCGCTGATCGCCTTGACCGCCGACGGCAACACGGCCTCGTCGGGGATCAGGCCTTTTTCAATATTCTCGGTAATCGCCTGGGACTTTCTGATCTCGTCCTTTGAATAGCTGTGCAACTTACCGGGCGAATCGGCATTGATGGCGTCGAGGGTCGCAAGGTAGGCCGCATTAACGATATTGCTGGCACCGTCTGCGAAAGCCTTGACCGTTGCCGGGCTCTTGAAAATCTCGTCTTTCTTGAACGAGTCGCCGAGTGCGCTGACCCCTTTGGCCATCAGGTTGAATACGCCATGACCAATATTGGACATCAGGTTTTTTGCGTCGGCATCGTATACCGCCTTCTCTGAACCGTAGCCTACCCATTGGCGACGACCACGGCGACGATTGGTGCGATGCGCATCCGCCTCGGCTGAACGCTCGACAATGGCTTCGTATTGCTCGGCCAATACGCCGAAGTCTTCATCCCATGAGTCGTAGCGCTGCATGAACGCATCGTAGAAGCGCTCTTCGTCGATATCGTAGATCCCATGGGCCACGGTGAGCTTGATACTTTGGCCTATTGCCTGGAGGCGGATCTCGTCTGCTAGATCATCGCCGCCTTCGTAGAGGTTATCCAGGCTGGAAAACAGATCGTAAAAGCCGGCATTGATTTTCTGCGACCACGTCGCGGCAATCGTCGAGAATGCTTGCCTGACCTGGTTTGTATCAAGCTTGCTTTGCGGTGTTTCAAGGGCGTGGCCGTAAAGTTCAATCGTCTGAATGCTTGCATCCATTGCGTGTCACCGTTCCAAGATCGCGGGCAGAAGGAGGGAGTAAGGCAGCTTTATCAAAGGCGAGGCGCAGCCCTCAACGAGGGTAGCACAGGGCCACTACATGATACCTTTATTGCTCCCCGTTTCGATAACAACCAACGTCGCTGACAGACACGATGTGGACTCATTGAGAAATAATCCGCCCTCTTTTCCGAACCGAAAATCAGAGGTGACTCCTTTGGCCGGCTGCTGCCTCTCGCGAGCGGCTGGAATCGGTCGAAAGAAAACGCTCATTAGCACTCAAGGAAAAATATCGATTTTTGTCATTTCAAGGAACGCAAGAGTGTCTATCATTAAAATGAAATCACGTGCCGATTGTCGGCTCATCTCCATGCTGCTGTTATTGACAGGTTTAGTGTCCCTCTCGGGTTGCCATCGGTTGACACTCGACCAGCGAGTGAATGCTTGGGTTGATAGCGGTGGTAAGTCCGTTCCAACTTATCTCACTTCAGAAGAAATCAAGCGCATAGAAGAGAGGCGTTATGGCAGGGTTTTAGGCACTACCTTGGCTGAACGTGTGTTCTGGGCGAATGGCGAGGGACTGCGAGGCAGCGTGAAGCTACGTATGAAGCTTGATCGACAGGGGGACGTATTGCGCTGCGAGGCGCAGCCAACGGACGCAGGGAGTCCACCAGGCTTTACGAAGCTCGTAACGGACGTGTGCTGGAGCAGTATCTGGGAGAGCGTTCCGGAAGGTCTTCAGAATCCAATTGATGGCACGTTTGAGGTCACCGCACCTTTGATAGCTTCTGGTAATACCTCCCCCATTTCTGATTACGACCGGAGACACCAGAGGGCTGATGTTGAAAGCCGTTTTTTCTGGAACAACGTGGTGGCCAAGCAATCAATAAATGCGTTCGGCAAAGCACGCTTCGAATTCACTGCCAACGCAAAGGGCCAAGTCACACATTGCGATGTGACGTTGAAAAAACACTATCTGCGCCCTGAACGCTTCCACTCGGATCCGGCGTTACAAAAGGTACTTGCAACTCAATGCTTGCAGCTCGATCTGCAACAAATGTCAGGGTTCCGTGTAAGGGAAGATGGAGTAGCGCACCGCGTCGTTTTTGTGGAGTACTTGCCTTGGAAAAAACAGGTGGGGAAATATTCAGAATAAGGCCCGCACTTTATGCGCGATCCTGCTTATCCCTACCTTTAGTCGGATATTACGGAGGGTAATGACGCAACGGCTAGCCTTCAGCCTAGCGTAAGGGATAACGCTGAACTATCGGTCCATGAAGGGCCAGTACGCCTCGTCGTCCCGACGCTTTATCTGCTGAGGAGACGATAATGAAAATAACCTTGAAACGGTTGGTGTGCCTGGGTGCAAGCTTCACCAGCGCGCTCGCCATGGCCGATACGGCCACCCCGCCGGTACTGTCACCTGCGATCCCCTTCGACGTCACCGCCAACCCTCCCATCACCCTGGACAGCCTGCAACACGATTTCGACGTGCTGTCGTGGCAGACCTTCGTCGCCCTGAACTGGCCCGCCAACGCCGACGGCAGCGCCAACACCTCGGCGCAGATCGGCGCGCCGGGGCAGACGGTTTGGGAGTCGTGGAAAGAGAGCTACGCGATTTTCCTGCCCCAAGGCCAGAAGCCGGTCGCCTGGGACCAGCACACGCCGCCACCCGCCGCCTGCCAAGGCAAGGGGAACCTGCCCGTGCTGCAACAGATGGGCAAGGTCGCCGGTGTGCTCGACGAATTCATCCAGCCGTTCAAGACCGGCCCGCTGGTGGACCAGAACGGCACCTACACGCGCAACGCGATCATGGTCAACCAGCCTATGTTCAACGACATCGTCAACAATGGCCTCTACAGCAAGGAAGGCCAGCAGGCTTTCTTCACCAAGGCCGACAGCCGCATCGCCTTCTCCTGCGGCGTGAAGGAGGATAAGCAGGTCGGCGCGATCATGGTCAAGTCGGCCTGGAAGGTACTCGGCAGCAACGACAACCCGCAGGAATTCCACGCCGTCGACGCGTTGGTTTACACCCCCGGCAACACCGACCCGAACACAGGCGTGGTGATCCCCGAGTCGTGCAGCGCGCAGCAGGTCGGGCTGGTCGGCCTGCACATCGTGCACAAGACCAAAGATGCGCCGCAGTGGGTATGGTCGAGCTTCGAGCACGTGCGCAACGTGCCGGAAAAGACCACACCCATGAACGAGCGCAAGGGCCCCTACCTGTTCTACAACGCCCAGGCCAGCAACCTCCCCGTGAACGAGCCACCCGCGCAACCGTGGGACCCGTCGAAGAAGGCCACGCCCTCGCAGATCGTACGGGAAATCCCGCTCACTGCCGCGACCCACCAGCTCAACGCGCAGTGGCAAGGCGCGCTCAAGGGCACGGTGTGGGCCAACTACCAACTGATCAGCACCCAATGGCCAACCGCCCCCGCCGATGACTGCAAGGTGCCGTCGCCAACCAACCCGCTGGGCACGCCTGCCCCGACCTTCCTGGCCAACGCCACGCTGGAAACCTACAACCAGGGCACCACGCCACAGGCCTCGTCCAGTTGCATGGAGTGCCACAACAACGCGACCACCCGGGTGACCCAGTCCCCGCGCACCAGTTTCGCCGATTTCACCTTCCTGCTTGAACGTGCCCAATCCACCGGTGCCAAGGAGTGATGCCATGAGCGACCCAAACCTGCAAAACTTCATCGACCTGTCCGCCGTGCTCACTGGCCTGTCAGCCAAACTGCTGGCGCCTTTGCTCGACCCGGTCAACCTGCCGCCGCTGTTCTTGGCCACTGCCGAGCAAGGCATGGGCACCGCTGCGTTCAGCAACCTGCTGACGCTATTCGCCCGCATCAAGAACCAACCGCCTGAGCAAATCGCCAGCGCCGTGCTCGGCAACTCTGACCCGCAGATCGCCCAGGGCGCGCGCTCGATCATGAAGCTGTGGCTGCTTGGTAGCTGGTACCAGCCTTATGACCAGGGCACCGCCCACAAGGGTGACATCCGCGTGGTCTCCGACCAGGCCTACAAGGAAAGCTGGGCGTGGAAGATCGCCCAGTCCCACCCTATGGGCTACAGCCAATACCACTTCGGCTACTGGGCCGAGCAGCCACCGACCCTCAAGCAATTCACCGGTGTCGACGCCAAGGAAGGGCAGCAACCATGAGCACTCTACACACCCAGAACATCGAAACCGCCGATGTAATCGTCGTGGGCGCCGGCATGGCCGGCAGCGTCATGGCCTATCAGTTGGGCCTGGCTGGCTTGAAAGTGCTGGTGCTCGAGTCGGGCCCGGCGATTCCACCTAACCGCAGCGAGTACCTAGAGCGTTTCTACACGGCCGTGCTCAAGGCGCCCGAGTCGCCCTACCCACCGGAGCAGACCGAGCAGACCCCGGCCAAACAGTTCGCCCCGCGAGCGACTATCCAAGACTTGATCACCGCCGGCAGCGACGATCCGAACAAGCTGCAGAAGAGCTACCTGGTACAAAAGGGCAAGCAACTGTTCGCCAGCACCTACGAGCGGGTAGGCGGCGGGACCATGTGGCACTGGATGGGCACGGCCCTGCGCCTGTTGCCCAACGACTTTCGTATGCAGAGCGTGTACAAGGTCGGGGTCGACTGGCCGATCAGCTACGACGACCTGCAAACCGCCTACTGCCGCGCCGAGGAAGAGATGGGCGTGTCCGCCGATGTGGCGTCGCAGAGCTACCTGGGCGTGACCTTCCCGCAGGGCTACCAATACAGCATGCACGGCATTCCGCCGTCGTTGGTCGACCAGGGCGTGGGCAAGGCCGTCGATGGCACCCAGTACCAGGGCATCACCCTCAACGTGCGGCAAACCCCGGCCGGGCGTAACTCGCAGAACGACAATGGCCGACGGGTATGCGCCGGCAACACCAGCTGCACGCCGATTTGCCCGATCCAGGCCAAGTACGACGCCACCGTGACCATGGCCAAGGCGCTGGATACCGGCAACGTGCGTATCCTCTACCAGTGTGTGGCGAGCCAAGTGCAGGTCGATGCCAATGGGGTCACGGGTATCGATTTCATCCAATACCAGAACAACGGCACCCGCCAGAACGGCACGGCCCAGGGCAAGCGCTACGTGATCGCCGCCCACGCGATCGAAACGCCCAAGCTGCTGCTCAACTCCATCGGCCCGCACAGCCCCAACGGCGTCGCCAACAGCAGCGGCCAGGTCGGCAAGTCACTGGCCGACCACCCGGTGTACCTGGCCTGGGGCCTAATGCCTGAAGGCAAGCCGTTGTTCCCGTTCCGTGGGCCATTGTCCACCTCGGGGATCGAAGACATGCGCGATGGCCCGTTCCGCAGCGAACGTGCCGCCTGGCGTATCGAGATCGGCAACGAGGGCTGGAATTGGTCGGCGAATGATCCGTACGCCGCGGTCTGCGATTTCATCGACGGCACCAACCATGGCGGCGCCAACCCCCATAACAAGGCGTTGTCCGGCGTGGCGCTGGTGCAGCAGCTCAACAGCGTGCTGACCCGCCAGTTCCGTCTGGGCTTCTTGATCGAGCAGGTCGAGAAAGACCCCGACAAAGCGCTGTGCCGGGTAGAGAGGGCCGAGGGGCTCACCGACGGCTTGGGCCTGAACAGGCCGCAGATCGCCTACGAACTGTCCGACTACACCAAGGAGGGCTTCAAGCAGGCGCGCCTGGCCGCCACGCATATCATCACCAAGCTGATGGGTGCCACCGAGCTGACCGACCTGAACCCTGAGCTCAAGCCCGGCTCGCAAACGGTGTTCGAGCACGGCGGCCAGAACTACGCGTTCTACGGCGCTGGCCACTTGATGGGCACCTACCGCATGGGCTCGGACCGCACCAAGTCGGTGGTGGACAAAGACCAGCGCAGCTGGGACCACCCCAACCTGTTCCTGGTCGGCGACGGCGTGTTCCCCGCCACCGGCACCGCCAACCCAACCTTGACCATCACCGCGCTGACCTTCCAGGCCGCCGACGTGGTCGCCAGCGACCTGCTCAAGCGTACCGTGCAGGTGCAGGCCAGAGACCCCTGGCAGGGCACAGGCCTGCAGGTCAACGGGCACAGCTGGCAACTGGCGGTGTGCACCGGTGGGCAGTGGACGGCCAACCCGGGCACCGGGATGGTCGGCGCGGCAGGCCACCCAGGCTTGACCGCCAAGCCCGGCTATACCTTACCCGGTCAACCAGAGGGAGCGTTGATCGGGCGTATCGGCACCAGCGGCGTGCCGTTCCTGGTGGGCAACCAGGCGCAATTGCCGCGTGGCCAGCAGGGGGAGTTGCAATTGTGCATCAATGACGACCTGGACGGACGTTACGGGGCTGGCCTGAGCGATAACCAGGGCAGCCTGTCGGTGGAGGTGCGTTTCGGGGCGGTGTAGGCGCTGTCTTAGCA